>JBEKAD010000600.1:0-7437 GCA_050018435.1 Terriglobia bacterium | reverse complement strand
GGAGAAAAGTAGCGCTCGCCCGTCTTCAGGGACACCCGTGCGGGCACGTGCTCGACGATGATGAAACGCCCTTCGATTTCCAGCGTGTAGGTTACGTTCTGCTCAACAAAAGTTTCTTCTGAAACATCTCCCGGCATATCATATTCTCCGTTGCTTGTATTCGGCCCACTCGTTTGCATCGGGTTCATAGACGGTGACGATCTTCACCAGGGGGCGAGACGGATAGCTGCAATGGACATGAATAGGTCTGTCCATTCTCGTGAAACCCAGGATCAGGCAACTCGGGCCATACTTATCCTCGGGATAATCCTCAATGACTGCCCCTCGGGTTATCGCTTCCCGAACCTCCTGAACGTTGACGTGTCGCAGGATAGCCTGGTCAATGGCGTGTTGCGAAAACTCGAATAAATCTGCTGCAACCTTGGTGCGTTTTGCTTCGATCAGTGGCATCTCTTGGATGATAGTCCAAGGTTAGCAGAGCTGCAACAACGTGAGATACATAAAGCCAAAGGCAAGCCCCTGACTTATATCGAATTCGCGGGTGGCGCCAGCCCGCGAGCGGCTAGCCACGGTCAGCGATTTTATGACCGTGGGCTTTTCTCATGCCCGATGCTCCAGCGGCAGGTCGTCAATCTGGATGGAACACGCCGCTACCGTTGCCCTGTCCAAAGTAAGTTTGCTGTAACCCGACCACCGCCAATCTTCCGGCTGCTTCATCAGCCCCTTCCGCACGGGATTCAACGATTCCAGCAGGCTATGCCTTCGCCATCAAGGGAAGAACCCACGGGCAGAACGGCACGGATTGTTGCTACCCGCTGTGATAGAATTCAGGCCGACGAATTTGCACTCAACCGTCGCCGACGCCAAATGGTTACATTCTTGTACTGGAACACCAACCGCAAGCCTTTGCACACGGAGATTCGCGCACTGGCTGAGGCCCACGAGGTCGATGTCATTATACTGAGCGAATTTGCCGGCAGTCCTGCGACCCTGATTGAGCGTTTGAACTCGGGAAGGTTAAAGGACTTTCAGTTTGCGCCCGGCGAATGCGAGCGTATCCAGATTTTCACTCGCTTCTCTTCGAGTTTCCTGAGGCCCAAGTATGAGGACGATTGGATCTCCATTCGTCAACTGAAATTGCCAGCCAGAATGGAGATCCTCCTCGTCGCAGCGCATCTTCCAAGCAAGCGCTATTGGTCTGAAGATAGCCAGGCACTTCAATGCCCCGAACTCGCACGAACCATCATGGAGCAAGAGGAAAATGTCGGCCATCAAAGCACGCTTTTAGTGGGGGACCTTAACATGAACCCTTTCGAGAAGGGGATGGCAAGCGCCAACGGAATGAATGCAGTGATGAGCCGTCAGGTCGCTTCCCGAAAGAGCAGGACGGTTATGTCGCGGCCCTACCCCTTCTTCTTCAATCCCATGTGGGCGCACTTCGGGGATCGCCAAGAGCGCCCGCCCGGTACGTACTACTATGAGCGGTCGGATCTTGTAAATTACTACTGGAACGTTTTTGATCAGGTAATGGTCCGACCAGAACTCATGGATCGTTTCGACGGCAGAAGGGTTAGAATACCGACGAAGATCGGAGAAACGTCCCTTTTATTTGAGGACGGCAGGCCCAACAAGCGAGATTTCTCGGACCCAGCAACTCCGCACAACTCTCCTAACTGGTGATAATCCGGTATTTGAATAGTGAAGGCGGCGGGGATAAATCGCATTGACTCTGAATCTGACTAGTATTAAGATGTCAGTATGCCGAAACCGATCGGTCCAACGAAGAAGCTGTTAGAGCGGCGCCAAATGCTGGCCTCCCGTCTTCCTCCTTTTGCGGAAATCGTTCGGGGCAGCCTGGTCACACGATACCGGCGGTGTGGGAAAGCGACCTGCCATTGCGCGAGGAGCGAGGGGCATGGCCCTGCGCATTATCTGGTCGTCACGCTCAAGCCGGGCAAGACCGAGCAGATCCTTCTGTCGGAGAAGATGCTGCCGGTGGCCCGGCAATTCCTGGACAACTATAAGCGTTGGTGGGCGGCCTTAGAGAAGGTCTCGGCGGTGAACCGCCGTCTGTTGCGTCTGCGGGTGGCCGAGTTCGCCGAGGCGGGGAAATCAACCCGGAGCCGGTCCGGCTGAGGGGGCCGCGTGGAGAGGGCGCGGGAAGGAATGGTTGAATGTATCTGACACTTACAAGAACGTCAGAGAAAGTCGGCGGCATAAGGAGGGTTCCCCATGGCCTATGGGAGCATGCGTCAGATGCGAAGCTATGCGGACAAGGTGTTTGAAAGGGATGCCCGGCTGTCGCGGATGACCGACGGGCGGCACGACCCTACCCTCCCGCTGTCCGCCGTGCTGTCGACTTGGCAGTGGGGATTGATGCGCCGGACCCCCTCGACGGAACAGATCGGAGATCTGCTGCGGGACCGGCGCTGGCGGGCGCGGCTGGGCCTGAAACCGGAACAGGGAGGAAGTCCGGACCGCCTGGCCCAGGTCCTCGATGGCTTGGCGACGGTGGAATGGAACGAGATGATGCTGGAGGACTTCTTCCTCGCTCGCCGAGCGGGCATCCTGACCGACGAGGGTCTGTATGGAAAACGCTGCGCCGCCCTGGACCTCAACGAACTGTTTAAGAGCGAAAAGATCCACTGCCCGCAGTGCCAGGTCCGGGAGAAAACGGTACAGGATGAGAAGGGGGAAAAGCGGATCGTCAAGGAGTATTACCACCAAGCGGTGGCGCTGAGCTGGATGAGCGGGCCGATCCCGTTCGTCATCGGCTGGGAGGTGCTGGCGCCGGGGGAAGGAGAGTTGACGGCCGCGCTGCGGCTTCTGGAAAGGCTCCTGCCCCGCTTGCGCAGGAGTCTGGATTTGGTCCTGGGCGATGCTCTGTATTGTTGCCGCCCCTTTTTCAAAACCGTCTGCGGCGCGGGCCTCGAGGGCTTGGCGATCAGCTCCGGGCAGACCGAGATGGATGACGAGATCGATTTATTGATGAAGACCGATCCCCCGCGGATGGTCCCGGGGTTCAACGTCGCCGTGTGGGAGATGGAAAGCGAGGCCTGGGAGCGGGACTTAAAGGGGAAGCTCCGCGTCATTCACTGCGAGCGCCGCTATGAGGCGCCATCCTGGAAGCATGAACGCAAGCAACTGCGGGTGGTGACGTCGGTCCCCGTCGAGATCCTTCCCGCCGGGCAGGGATGGAAGGTGGGACGGTCCCGCTGGAGAATCGAGAATGGAACCTTCAATGTGTTGACTCGTGATCACTCCCTCACGCACAACTACCATCATTCGGTGGCCGCCATCGTCGGATTACTGGCCATGCGGTCGTTCGCCTGCTTCCTGGCACAGGCTTACTGGCGCCACGCGACCGCGCGCTCCCCCCATGTGCCCGCCAGATTCGTGCAGTGGTTTCAGCAGGTCGTCATCGAGGACTGGGTCCGTTACCTGGATCAAGGCTGGATACCAGACCGGCCGTCCGGTTAGCTCGGTCCTTCGGGGCGCGTTACCGGCCCGCCGATCGCCGGACCTGCGGGCGAGGACCGGCCATCGCTTAAAACACCACCATTGTGATTCGCATGCCGGCAGGCTGAATCCCAGTGTCCTCGCAGCCTGCACTCGGCTTCGCACTTCCAGAGTGCGGTGGAATCGAACACCCCTTGCTGCGGAGTTGCTGGCCTATGCTCTACCTGCCTTGACCGGTTTGCGAGGACTGTGTTAGGTTGATTTTCCAGCATAGGAAGTGCGTTTAAAGTGGAGGAATCGGCTTGATCGCTCCGGCGGGAGAGGCGTTGAAGCGCACAGCCCTGAATGCCACCCATCGGGCGAGTGGCGCCAAAATGGTGGATTACGGCGGCTGGGACATGCCGGTGGAGTATTCCGGCATCACCCACGAGCACTTGGCGGTGCGCACTGTCGCCGGACTCTTTGATGTGAGCCACATGGGGGAAATCGAAGTTTGCGGCCCCCAGGCTTGGGCGTTGCTGCAACACGTGACCTCCAACGATGTCTCCCGCTTGCAGGATTTTCAGGCTCAATACAGCGCGCTGATGCTGCCCAACGGCAGCGCCATCGATGATTGCGTGGTACACCGATTCGCACTGGATCACTACTTTCTATGCGTGAACGCCGCGAATACGGATAAGGACTACGCGTGGATCGTTCAGTGCAATTCGTTTGGCGCGGAGGTGCGCAACATTTCCGCGCAATACTCGCAGATTGCGTTGCAGGGCCCGCGCGCGCTGGAGATCCTGGCGAAGGTGACGGAAGCTCATCCGGGGGATTTGAATTATTATTGGTTTCGGCGCGCCCGTTGCGGTGGCGTCGAAGGACTTTTGGCGCGCACGGGCTACACGGGCGAGGACGGTTTCGAGTTCTATTTCCCTCCGGCCTCCTCCGCGCATCTGTGGGACACGTTATTGGACGTGGGCCGGGCGGAAGGATTGATTCCGGCGGGCCTCGGCGCGCGCAACACGCTGCGGCTGGAAGCAGGATTTGCGCTTTACGGGCACGAACTGGATGAAGAAACCACGCTTCTCGAAGCCAACCTGGGCTGGATTGCGAAGCTCGAGAAAGGAGACTTCGTGGGCCGGGACGTCCTGTTGCGGCAGCGGGCGCAGGGAACGGCGAAGAAGCTCATCGGATTTGAGATGATCGATCGTGCCCCGGCGCGCGATAGCTATCCGGTTTGGGTTAATGGCAAGAAAGCCGGCAAAGTCACCAGTGGCTCCCCTGCGCCATATCTCAAGAAGAATATCGGGATGGCTTACGTGCCCCCTGATGGCGCGGAGGTGGGCCGTGAAATTCAAATCGAAATCCGCGGACGGCTGGCACCCGCCCGAGTCGTCTCATTGCCTTTCTATAAACGTCCGAAGTTGTAGCGGCGAGTTTACCTCGCCAACCGGCCACAGCCCAGGAAGGATTTCACCACGGAGGCCACAGAGGTCACAGAGAACAGACGCAGGCAAAAGCTGCGGTCAACAAACTAAGGAACCGTAATCGGTGCTCCCATAACCAGAAGTACTTTTCTCTGTGCTCTCTGTGCGCTCTGTGGTGGGCGTCTCATTTGCGCCGCGAGCCAGAATTGCGGAATCCGCATTACAAGGGAGAAGAAAATGTACCCTCCAGAATTCCTTTACACCAAAGACCACGAGTGGATCCGGGTGGACGAGTCCGTGGGAACCATCGGCATCACAGATTACGCGCAAAAGGAGTTAGGTGATGTCGTTTTCGTGGAACTCCCCAAGCCGGGCGATCACGTGACGGCATCGGAGTCTTTCGGGACGATCGAGTCCGTCAAAGCCGTTTCCGAGATTTACTCGCCGGTGAACGGCGTGGTGACGTCGGTCAACAGCAAGCTCAATAACAACCCGGAGATGGTAAACACCGATCCCCATGGCGAGGCCTGGCTGATCCGCGTGCAGCTTGCCGATCGCCGCGAAATTGACAAGCTGATGACGGCAGATGAATACGAGGCTTACATCCAGCAAGAAAAGGCCCACTGATGCGCTACTTGCCGAACTCTGCCGCCGACCGGCAAGCCATGCTCAGGGCCACGGGCCACGCTCATATCGATGAACTCTTCGAGCAGATCCAGGCGGATCTGAGGTTCAAAGGAAAACTGAACCTTCCCGGGCCGCTCTCCGAAGCCGAAATCCTGGAGTTCTTCCAGCAAGCGGCGGCCGAGAGCAGCCGCGAGTATGTTTCCCTGCTGGGGGCCGGCGCCTATTCGCACTATCGCCCCGTGGTGGTTGATGCCTTGCTCTCGCGCGGCGAGTTCTTTACCGCCTACACCCCTTACCAGGCGGAAATATCGCAGGGAACCCTGCAAGCCATGTTCGAGTTTCAAACCATGATGGCGCAGCTCACCGGCCAGGAGGTCAGCAACGCTTCGCTCTACGACGGCTCGACTGCCACCACCGAAGCCGCGCTGATGGCCTTGCGCGTCACCCGGCGTCGTCGCGTGGTGTTGGCACGAACGCTGCATCTGGAATATCGCCAAATTCTTCAGACTTATGTCCGGAACCAGGACGTGGAACTGGTGGAAATCCCCTACGCGGCCTCCGGACGGATTGATATAGCGCAACTCGAATCCACGGTGGATGTCCAGACCGCTGCCGTGGTGATCCAGTCACCGAATTTCTTCGGAACTTTGGAGCAGATCCCGAAGATTGCCTCCCTCGTCCACCGCCAGGGCGCGCTGCTGATCGTCACGGTTACGGAACCGCTCTCGCTGGCGATCGTCAAACCTCCGAGCGAGGCCGATATCGTGTGTGGCGAGGCGCAATCGTTCGGAGTGCCAGTGGCTTTCGGCGGTCCCTACGTAGGCTTCCTGACCACCCGGGAAAAGTTCCTTCGGCAGATGCCGGGTCGCCTGGTGGGCCAGACCGTTGACACGGAGGGCCGGCGCGGCTTTGTGCTGACTCTCGCCACGCGCGAGCAACACATCCGGCGCGAGAAAGCTACTTCCAATATCTGCACGAATCAATCGCTGTGTGCGCTGGCCGCGACCATCTACCTCTGCCTGCTGGGTAAAACGGGATTGCGGCTGCTCGCCGAGCAGAATCTGGCCAAGGCTCACTACGCCGCCGAGCGGCTGCGGGAAATTCCCGGAGTCGCGACGCCCTTCACCGGGCCGTGCTTTAATGAGTTTGTCATGAAGGTCCCCGGTGATGCCGAGTGCCTACTGGAAGACTTGCGAGGCGAAAAGATCATCGGCGGCGTGCATTTGGGAGAATTCTATCCGGAACTCGCGAACCATCTTTTGTTGTGCTTCACGGAATTGGTGAGCCGGGCGGCTATTGACCGTTTGGTGGAGGTGTGCCGCCAGTTTTCCGCCCGGGTTGCTAGTCGGGATTTTTCACCGCAGAGGCGCTAAGCAAAGGAGGTGTTAGGTTCCAGGTGCCAGGTGCCAGTAAAACCCTGATACCTGACACCTGATACCTGACACCTACTCTGCGCCTCTGCGGTGAAAGGAACCTATGCCCATGGAAAATCGAATTCGCGAAGCTCGGCCCCACGTCACCCGCAACGAGGCTCTGATCTTCGAGCGGAGTACCCCGGGCAAAGTCGGCGCCGAACTTGCGCCCCTGGACGTCCCTGCCGTCATGCCCGCCGAACTGCTCGGCGCGGACTTGGCGCGCGCGGAGGTTGAGGGCTTTCCGGAAGTTTCGGAATTGGAAGTGATCCGCCACTTCACGCGGCTTTCCACCTGGAACTACGGCGTGGACACCGGACTCTATCCGCTCGGTTCCTGCACGATGAAGTACAACGCGCGCATCAACGAAGTGGTAGCGCGGTTGGAGGGTCTCGGGACTGAGCATCCCTACGCACCGCAGGCGCTAGCCCAAGGTTGCTTGCGGATTCTGCACGAAACCGCTCGCTGCCTTCAGGAAATTACCGGCATGGATGCCGTTTCACTTCAGCCCGCCGCAGGCGCGCAGG
>JBEKAD010000599.1:0-3898 GCA_050018435.1 Terriglobia bacterium | reverse complement strand
ATACAGAGCGTAATCAGCTTCGCTCAGGCCCAATTCGCGCATGTGATTGGCGAACCAGTGCAGTGCCTGGCTGTATGCGCCATCCTGCGTGGCGCGGTCGGGCGAGCAGCCCGCCGGCCACTTTAGGTTCACAGATCCCCCCACCATGAAGAAGGCCCCAGGCAGCCGGGGGATCAATCGATCCGCCGCGGCCGTATCGGCGCCAGTGACTGTCCCGTCGCACTTCACGCTCACGGTAGGTCCGGGGATGTTAAAGACATTAGTTCCGTGTTCCACCGCGTCGTGAATCGTCGCCTTCAGAATGTGCTCATCTTTGATGGAGGTGAGATAGAGCCAATTGCAGTGCTTGTAGCTGAAGCGGTCAGGGAGCCGCACCCGCGAGACGGTGAGTTCCAGAGGGATTTCAATGGGCGGCGCAATCCGTTCAAGGATGGAAATCTGGATCGCCGAGGCGTGCTTCCCGGGCTCCAGCGAACGACTGTGCAGGGTGAGCCAGATTTCGCGGGTTTCAGCGGGGCCCAGTCGAAGCGTTTGCCCCTCGCCCAGCAGCGGCAGGGGATCCTCCTGTGGCTTTCCGGTGGTGTCGGGGACGACCATTGGCACACCGCGGAACTGCACCGCGGTCGGAAGTGTGGCGCGCAACACCAAGGTAAGGGGTCGCGCGGTGATATTGGTGAGCGCGACAGCGGCGGATGCGTACTCGTTGCCCAGCATCCGCACCTGAATTCCACCTTTGGCGATCCCCTCCTCGTCGAGCAGCGTAATGGGATTGTGTTGCGTCCAAGGATTGCGCACGACTTGGACCATGATCGGATCCGGTGGCCGGAGATTCTCCACGCCTGCCACCAACGCCCGGTCGTAATTCGCCTCCGCGCGCGCCGCGTCGTAGTCCTCCGCCTTGCCGGATGCGAGAGCGAGTTGGCGCGCCGCGGAAATGCGCGCCTTCACGTAGGCCGCCAACTCTCCCGGCGCATGGGGCTCGGACAGGTTCAACTCGGCGCTGGCGCGATAAGTTGTGCGCTCGGTTCGAAGCGGCGCCGAGCCGACCCCGAACCACTCGGCCGTCACTTCATAATTTCCTGGTGCCGAGGCGAGCAACTCCCCGGCCACGGCCTCTCCGGGTTCGGGTTTGAGCAGGGTGAGATGAATCGTGCCATCAGGATCTACGACGCGGAGCGCCACCAACTGCGCTCCCTCAGAGGGCTCCCGGAGGGTAGTGGTGCCCAGGCTCACTGGCACGACTTTCGTAGCGGCAGCCGCGGTCGGCCTGGCCGGGCTCGCGGAAGCGCCCAATGAAGAGTGGGGCGGCCCCGGCAGGCTCCCCTGTAAGCCTGTCCAGAGAATCTTGGCGCCGGGATTCTGCGTCAGCCGGTACGCGATCAGCTTGCCGGAACCGCCGGCGGCCAGCAGGTGCACTTCGCTTTCATTCCGCCAACGGCAGAGGATAGGGGAACTCACGCCGCCGCCCGGCAGCTCCCAGGAATCGACGATGGCGCCGCCGGCGTTCAAAGCATAAAGAGATTTCCCGTTCACACCCGCGGCGCGCACCACTTGAAACAGCATCGCCCGCCCTTTGCCTTCCAGATCAGCGATGGCGGGCGCAAAGAAGATTCCTCTTCCGTCCAGATGCACGTTCCAGCGCGGCTGGCCGTGCGCGTCAACGCAGAATACGTGGTTACTCTTGTCGCCATACAGCACTTCGAGCGCGCCATCGCCATCGATATCCGCCACCGCGGTGGATTGATACGACTGCATCAGCGACCGGGCACGCCAGAGCATTTTTCCACTTGTCGCATTGAACGCATCGAGTCCCTGAAACACTCCCTCGAAGGCCATGGGGACCAGCACCACCGGTTCTCGGGAGCCGAGCGATGCAAGGATGGGCAGCGCCCGGCCGACAGCGCCGTCGACATGCGCATACCACAGGACCTCGCCGCTGGCGCGAACCGCGTAGAGATCTTTATCCTCCGTTCCGAACACCAGCACGGCGCGGCCATCGCCGTCAATATCCGCGGCGACCGCAGGGCTTACTCGGAAGCTCGTGGCCATGACCTCGAAACGCAAATGGCCATTGGAATCGACGGCATAAAGGTGGCCGCGCGAATCACTCATCACAATTTCATTTGCGCCCTTGCCTTCCAGGTCGGCAGCGGTGAGGAGCCGAAAGTCGGCGGCTTTGCTCCCTCGCGAATACTTCCAGAGGCGCTCGCCGTTGCGGCGAAAGCAGTAAATCGAACCCTCATTGTCGGCCACGACGATGCGGGGTTCTTCTCCGCGCCGGAACGTCACGGGAATCGCGTTGGTGGTGGGAGGCAAATCCGTCTGCATGCTGGAAAGCACGCGCCCGCCAGGAGCTACCAATCGGATACGCCCGGAATTGCCCGTTAACAACACACCTTCGGCGTGTTCCGAATCCGGAAATGGCGCAAGCTGCCCAAGGCCCTCGCCGGACTCGTAGCTCCACTCGGGTGTGGCCACGCTTCCCGCCAGGGCGAACTGGGAAGCCAGTACGAGCATAGCCAGATAAAGCTTGATGATGGTCATATAAATACTCACCTCGGTGCGAGACCTTATCACGGCGCTGCTATCGGGTCAAAATATCCAGCCGGCTTTGAGGCGGAAGCCACAGAATCCCCATCGGCGTGTGCAGAAGAGCTGGCGAGACGCTCACTGCTCATCGGATTGCGAGCAGGTGTAGCGCGGACCTGTTCGGTGGTCCGCGGTTCGTCCCCTATTGACAACGAAAAGCCGCGGACCTACCGAACAGGTCCGCGCTACGCTTGCCTAAAACGCCCGCAAATATCGCGCAGGGCTTTAACCACGGCGGCATCGGCGCGCGCCGGCAGGAACGCTTCCGCAAACGTCCTGCCGCGCGTGGTACCGACCCACACGGTGAGCGCCACCGCCGCGAGCCACACGAAGGCGTTCTGGAGAGAGGCCAGCGGCCAACCATAGGGTGTGTAGTATTCATGACGGTTGAAGGGGTAGAAGTAAACGAGCGGCCAGTTGCGGCCGCTCCCCAGCAAGTCGCAGATCAGGTGAACATGAAAGGCCAGGAGCGCCAGCAGCAGAACCTTCCAACGCTCGCGTGCGAAGGCTGCCGAGATCGTGGTTACCACCACGGCCGCCACCACGCCATGCGTCAGCACGTGGTGGTACTCACTGTAAGCAGCCGCGCCTCCCAGCAGGGATAACGCGTCCAAATCAGGCACCACGCCAGACCAGGCCACCAAGCGGCGATCGCGGCGCTCCGGCAAGCGGTGACCGATCAACCAGGAAATTGCCAAGTGAATTGGAACCTGCATGGGAGCCTCCGAATTTCCAGCACTGCAACCCTTCCCCAAAGCCCTTCGGTGCATTGCCGGAGCATTTGTCCAGTTGCGATTCTAACCCAGCGGCGCCGTGGGTAAAGCACAAAGTCCACCTCAGGAGCCGGACCTCGGACGCGCCGCCGTTTTCCCAATGGTCCAGCGACCCAATCGCCCAATCCTTGGCTCAACCACGCGTGGCTCCAGCAGTTTCGGAAACCTCGAATAGGCGGTACTGACGGGGGCTAAGAACCACGCCGCTTGGAGCCTTGCCGCCCCCTTCCCTTGCCCCCTTCCGATTTTCGCATTCCCGGAGAATAGCTTGACTTGGCGTTTTATGTGTGTATCATTACACTCATATGGAGATCGCACCCAAAGGTCCACGAGCCGCCCGACTCCGCCAGCGCAAGTTCCAACTCCTCCGCCGCTTCCCCATCCCCCCCGACCTGCTGCCCGGTTCGCTTTCCTTGACTCACCGCCGTTGTGGTCAGCCCACCTGCCACTGCGCCACAGACCAGAAGGGACACCCCGTTTGGTCTCTCACCTTCATGGCCGAGGGCAAGAAGCGCGTCGAGCGCATCCCCCAGGAA
>JBEKAD010000598.1:0-3908 GCA_050018435.1 Terriglobia bacterium | reverse complement strand
TACCTCCCGGCAACCGCAGCGAAAAAACCAATCGGGAGCCGTCGAGTGATGCAGTTTGCGCTGGCGGCGCTCAAACAATATTCGCCACAGCCACGGGGCGTTCCGCAGCATCCACCAATACGGGTCCACATAGAGCCAGTGGAACCACCGGCGAGCGGAATCGAGAGCATCCGCCACCTTCACTTCGATGGGATCATTACTGTCGTACAGGGCGCGTTGCACTGCCTCGGAAGCGCGCAGGTGTCCCGCGCCCACCCCCAGCGTCAAAATGCAAACGCGCTTCTGAATCATCGAAAGAACTCCAGGCGGAAGCTAGAAGCTAGAATCTAGAAGCCAGAATCCAGTAGCGAGCCGTGCTTCTAGCTCCTAGATTCTAGCTTCTAACTTCTAGCTCCTTATTCGACCTTCCGCACCAGCAAGACCGCATTCAGCCCACCGAAGGCAAAGGAATTGGAAATCGCTATGCGCACGGGCTTTTCCCGCGCTTGATTGGGCACATAGTCCAAATCGCACTCCGGATCCGGCTGCGTATAATTCGCCGTGGGGGGAATGACCCCCCGGTCGATGGCCTGAATCGTCGCCGCCATCTCCACGGCGCCCGTCGCGCCCATCACGTGCCCGTGCATCGATTTGGTGGAGCTGATAGCCACCTTGCGTGCGTGATCCCTGAACACTTCTTTGATGACCTGCGTTTCCGTGACATCGTTCACGCGGGTGGCGGTGCCGTGGGCATTGATATAATCCACTTCTTCCGGATTCACCTCGGCTTCCGCCAGCGCCATGCGCACGGCGCGCGCCGGGCCGTCAATCGAGGGCTGGGTAATGTGGCTGGCGTCGGAACTCATACCGAAGCCCGATATCTCGCCATAAATCCTGGCCCCGCGCTGCTTGGCGTGCTCGAGTTCCTCGAGCAAAAACATCGCCGCCCCCTCCCCCATCACCAATCCTTCGCGGTCGGCGGAAAAGGGCCGGCAGGCCTTACTGGGGTCGCCATTGCCGAGGGCCAGCACTCGCACCGATTCCCACGAGCGGATCATCCCAAAGGTAAGCGGCGCTTCGGTTCCCCCGGTCAACATCACGTCGGCCATTCCGTATTTGATCAGGTGGAAGGCTTCCCCGATGGCGTGCCCGGAGGAAGAGCAAGCGGTGGCGGTGGTCAACGATGGCCCCTGCGCGTTGAACTCCATGCAGATTTGTGAGGTGGCCGCGTTGTGCATGATCTTGGGGATGGTAAAAGGATGCAGGCGCGTCGCATGCTCCGCGAAAAGTTTGAAATAGCCTGATTCGAAGGTGGTGGCGCCGCCCATGCCGGTGCCCGTCACCACTCCAAAACGCGGCCGCTCCTCATCCCGCAGTTGGATACCACTGGAATCCATGGCTTCCTTGGCGGCCAGCAAGGCAAACTGACTGAAGCGATCGAGCAAATCGAGGCGCTTGGCCGGGAAATAGTCGAGCGGGTCATAATCGGGGATTTCCGCGGCGATCTGCACACTCAGCGCCGCAGGGTCGAATTGCCGGATACGCCGGATCGCCGACCGCCCCTGCACCAGCGTTTCAAAAAAACTGTCAGCATTCTTTCCGGTAGAGGCAAAGACTCCAATCCCGGTGATGACGACTCTCCTCACGATGGGCCCCTTGATTGCCGTGGATTAGCTGACAGTGGCGGTTGGCTCGCCTTTGGCCATGGCCACCAAATCAGACACGTCTTTGCCTTCAAGAACGCGGGTGAGACTGTCCACTACTTGACGGACACTCTTCATGTTCTGGGCAACCGTGTCGGGGATATCAAGCTTGAATTCCTCTTCCAAGGCGAAAAGGATATTCACGCCGTCCAGGGAATCGATGCCGAGTTCTGCAAACGACGACTCCAGCGTGATCTTGGTCACGTCCAGGTGCTGCTCGCGCGCGATAATCTCGATTACTTTCTGTGAAACGTCCATCTTTACTCCTTGTCCTGATGAGAGTTGGATGCAATCCGCAGCCGCAAGGCTTCCTTACGAAGAAATGCCCATTGAATTCTGTGCCGCGAGATCTGCTACCGTCTGCAATAATTCCGTAAGCTGAAAGGGTTTATCAAGCAGGGCATGTGCGCCCAGTGCCATCGCCGCCTTTTTTTCGGCGCCGCTCATGAAGGATGACATCAGAATAACTTCGTGCTTGGAATTCTGTTGGCGTAATTTGCGGAGGAGTTCCAAACCGGATTCTTGCGGCATTTGATAATCAGCGATGACAATTCGGTACTCGACATCCCGGCTCAAAACCTCGCGCGCCGCCAATCCATCGGCCACCGCATGAGGGGCATAGCCATTCGCTTCCAAAACCTCACAAAGTAAGTTTCGGCTTTCCTGATCGTCATCGACTACCAGAATCTTGTTCATGGGTTGCTGGATACCAACCATTAACCACAGGCAATGGAAGGGCCAAGTTCCGCGTGCGTCGATAACCCATTGAACTGATTAGGACTTCTTAAGAATGGCGATTGATGAGAAAGGGAGTCTGTAATAATGACCGCCCCTAGATGTGGCATAATGCCACACCGCATGAGGTTATTGTCCGAGATCAAAGAGACGCCGAATATTACCCCTTTCAAAAACCATATTCATTGTAACTCATTAAAAATAAATAACATATAACATTAGAAAAATGACCATTAGGGGAATCGTCTGGTGCAATATGCCACATCCAAATGAAGTTAGGTGGAGGGGAGGAAGTCCTTGAGAGGCGTGAATGTGTATCCCTGCTCGCGGGCGATGGCAATAACACCAGGCAAGGCCAAAACGGTGTTGGAGCGGTCGATTTCGGTTACGCGACGTGTCTCCCGTCCGTCGTGCAGCAAGATGACGGCCCCAGGCTTCAGTTCTCGAAAAGCGGCTCCCATGATGCCCTGCGCGTCTTTCTTCCAATCGTACCCGGTGGCAGACCATAGGACCATGTGCATACCCCGTTCCACCAGGGTAGGTACCAGCCCAAACCAGCGTGCTCCATAAGGCGGCCGAAAAATATTGGGGCGAAACCCAACAACCTGCTCAATGATTGCCTGGGTTTGATCAATCTCAGCGGCGATCCGCCGGCGGGACTTGAAGTAAACAAACAGGTGCGAATAGGTGTGGTTTCCGACCTCGTGGCCCTCGGCGACGATGCGGCGGAGGAGGTCAGGGCTCTTTTCCACGTTCCTCCCGCAGACGAAAAACGTGGCGGGGACGTGGTGTTCGCGCAGAATATCGAGGATCTGTTCGGTAAACTGCTCGGTCGGCCCGTCATCGAAGGTCAAAGCAATGCGTTTGCCTTCTTGCGGACCTCGAATCAGCACGGGGCGGAAGAAGGTGGAAGAGGGCACCGAGCAAGCCCACCAGAACCACAAACCAAACACCAGCGCTACTGCGGCAATGATTAGCACGATAATGAGAAGCATAGTCGGATTCACAGAAGCGTCAGGAGTCCGGCGTCCGAAGTCCGAAGTCTAAAGAACAATGTTCAGGTCATGCGCGATGGGCTTCCGCCCCTTTACAGAACGGCCCGGAGTCTTCCTGGACGCCGGACTTCGGACCCTATCGCTAAAGAATTCGCAGAAAATTCAGTCCGGACTCGAGCGCCAGCATGGGGCTGTTGGTATAGGCGCTCACTTCATAGGGACAACCGATTTTACACCCCTTACAGAAGTCCCACAAAGTTGCTTCCTGGGCGATGATTTTCTTGGCAACATCCGAGGCAAAAATTTCCTGCAAGGGCGCCTGCGACTTGTGCAGGGTTACAAACGCACAGGGCAAGTGGATGGAGCCATCCGGCTTCATGGAGATGAGCTTGGAAGGATGCCGTCAGGGAAACTTGGGCCCGAATCCGCCCATGCGATAGAAGGCGTAGTAGTGGGTATAGAAGCGGACGTTCTGCGGATAGGAAATGCGGAGTTC
>JBEKAD010000597.1:0-3909 GCA_050018435.1 Terriglobia bacterium | reverse complement strand
CTCGATCAACCTCGAGGAGCTTAACGCGCGGCTGGACGCCGTCGAAGAGCTGGCGAAAAACACTATCGCGCGGGAAGAGTTACGCCGCGTGTTAGGGGCCATCCAGGACCTCGAACGCCTGCTCAGCAAAGTCACGCTGGAAACGGCCAACGCCCGCGAGTTGCTTGCGCTGAAGCAATCGGTGCGTCCGTTGCCGATTCTGCGGACTTACCTGAAGCATTTTCAGGCGCACCGCATCGGCGAATTGCATGGGCGGCTCGACGAGCTGGCGGACGTCCACGAGTTGCTGGAGAAGTCGATTCATCCCGAGCCGCCGGTGTTGCTGAGCGAGGGCGGAATGATCCGTCCGGGTTTTCACGCGGAGCTCGACGAGCTGCGCGACCTCGGCCAGAATTCCAAACGCCTGCTCGCCCAAATCGAATTGCGCGAGCGCGACCGCACCGGCATCGCCTCGCTCAAGGTGCGCTTCAACAACGTCTTCGGCTACTACATTGAAATCTCCAAGGCCAACCTGCACCTGGCCCCGCCGGATTATGAGCGCAAGCAGACGCTGGTCAACGCCGAACGCTTCACGACGCCGGAGCTCAAAGAACTGGAAGCGAAAATCCTGGATGCGGAAGAGCGCAGCCACACCCTGGAGCGCGACCTCTTCACGGGCATTCGGCGCCAAGTGGGTGGGGAAGCCCGGCGCATTCGCCAGACCGCCGCCGTGCTGGCGGAACTTGACGTGCTCGCTTGCTTCGCGCATCTTGCCGCCGAGCGCGAATACCATCGTCCGGAGTTTTCCGACGACGCCGAATTGCTCATTCAGGAAGGGCGCCATCCGGTCATTGAACACATCGTGGAAGAAGGGCAAACCGGCAAGTTCATTCCCAACGATCTCTACATGAATGGCGGCACGGACCTGCTGTTGATGGTCACCGGGCCGAACATGGGCGGGAAATCAACTTATCTGCGGCAGGCCGCGCAAATTGCGCTGATGGCGCAGATGGGCAGCTTTGTGCCCGCCGCCCGCGCCAAGCTTCCCATTTTCGACCGCATCTTTACGCGCATCGGTGCGTCTGACAACCTGGCGCGCGGACGCTCAACTTTTATGGTGGAGATGACGGAGGCGGCGGCCATTCTGAATACCGCCACGCCCCGCAGCCTGGTGCTGCTCGACGAAGTCGGCCGCGGGACGGCCACCTTTGACGGCCTGGCCATCGCCTGGGCGGTGGTCGAGTACTTGTTGACACACACCCGCGCCAAAACCCTTTTCGCGACCCACTACCACGAGTTGACGGAACTGGCGGACCTGCTCCCGGGAGTGAAGAACTACCATGTGTCGGTGAAGGAATCCGGGTCGAACATCATCTTCCTGCGCAAGGTCGAACCCGGGAGTGCGGACAAGAGCTACGGTATCGAAGTAGCGCGCCTGGCGGGTTTGCCCAACACGGTCATCGAGCGGGCGCGCGAAATCCTGACGCGGCACGAGCAGAGCGAGCACCGCCTGAGCGAGCGCCTGGCAGCCCATAAGGAAGCGCCGGAAACGGAGCCGGTGCAACTCACCATCTTTACCCCGCTCAACGCCGAAGTGGTGAAGGCCATTGAGAATACCGACCTCGACAACCTGAAGCCGCTCGACGCGCTCAACCTTCTTGCCGAACTGAAGAAACAGATTCAATCATGAAACCGCCATCCCCCAGCCCGGCGGGCGAACTCCTGATGCTGCGGCTCGTGGCGCCGTGCGGGAGTTCCTCGCTCGAGCAGCAACTTCGGTCGCTGGAGCCTGGCGGGATTCTTCTGGCGGGACCGTTGCCGCGTTCGCCGGAAACCCTTTACGAATTGCTCGGGGGCATTTCGCGAAGCCTGCCTGCGCCACCCATCCTTGCCTTGGAAGCTGAGGGCGGCGCGGGCCCGCTCGGTGCCTTGTTGCCCCCGCTGCCTTCGCCGCGGGTGTTGGCGCAAAAGGGTGCGGGGTTCTGCCGCCAAGCGGGGGAACTGATCGGCGAGGCGCTGAAGCTTCTGGGATTCAATACCTATTTCGCCCTCACGCTCGACCTGGCGTCAGGGTTCGCTGAGGAAGCGCTGGGCGCGCGCACCTTCAGCGCTGACCCGCGCGTGGTGGCGGAGTGCGGCGCATTCTTTGTCGAAGGGCTCTCGCGGCACAAGATTCTGGCGTGCGCAAAGCATTTCCCCGGCCTCGCCAGCGTGCCGCCTGCCCCCAGCGGGGAATTGCCCATCAGTGGGCGGTCGATGGCCGAACTTTGGCGCTCGGACCTTGTCCCCTATCGCGAATTGCTGCCGCGGCTTCCACGGGTCTTGATGAGTGCGGCGGCATATAAGGCCTATGATTTTGATTACCCGCGGTCGGCCGTGCTCTCAGCTCAAGTTGTGGAGGGATTGCTCCGCGCGAAGCTCGGCTATCGCGGTGTGGTGGTAGCCCCTCAGCTTGAATCCCAGCCAGTACGAGGGGCTCTGGACATGAGTCGAGCGGCGGTTCAGTCCCTTTACTCTGGGTGCGATATGCTGCTCGTTGAAAAAGAGGAGTCGTGGTGGGTCATGCGGCGGGGGATTGAGGAGGTGTTCGCGTTCGGCAAACTGGCCCGAGAGCGACTGGAGCAGTCCGTGGGCCGCATTCGCGCGGCGAAAAAAGGATGGGCGCCGCCGAAAGGCCCGTTCTCAAAAACAGCATGGGAGGGGCTGGCGCGGCGGTTTGAAGAGTTCAATTCCGGCTATCAGGAGGTGAAGAGTGCCTGAAAAGATTTCGCGCGGGTCGCGCTTGGTGGTGGGGTTAATTTCCGGCACGTCCATGGACGGCATTGACGCGGCGCTGGTGCGCATTTCCGGCCCCGACATGCGCCCCCGCGTGCGCCTGGTGGCGTTTGAGACGCTCGCTTACTCAGCGCCGGTGCGCCAAGCGATTCTGCGCATCGCTACTGGGGAAGCAGCGACGGCGGGCGAAATCAGCCAGCTCAATTTTCTTCTGGGTGAACTCTTCGCGGAAGCGGCGCTGCGCGTCTGCCAAAAGGCGCGCGTCTCACCCGCGCGCCTCGCGGCGATCGGCTCCCACGGCCAAACGATTTATCATCAGGGTGCGCCAACCAGCATGGACGGCCGGAGCATCACCAGCACGCTGCAAATTGCCGAGCCTTCCGTGATCGCCGAGCGCACCGGCGTGTCCGTGGTGGCGGATTTTCGCACGGCCGACATGGCGGCGGGCGGGCAAGGCGCGCCGCTGGTGCCGATGGTGGATTATCTGCTTCTCCGTGCCGCACGCAAGGGAACCGTGGCGCTCAACATCGGCGGCATTGCCAACTTTACGGTGATTCCTGCCGGCGCCAAGCCGGAACAGGTTTTCGGCTTCGACACGGGACCCGGAAACATGATCATTGACGGGCTGGTCCGGTATTTTACCAGCGGGCAGGAGGCCTACGATGCGGGGGGACGTTGGGCGGCTAGGGGTCGAGTGGTTGAACCCTTGCTGGCCGAGATTCTGCGCCTTCCCTTTTTTGCCCAGCAGCCTCCCAAGAGCGCGGGGCGCGAGCAGTTCGGCCAGCACTTTCTGAAGGAGTTCTTTTTGCCGGGGAAATTTCCCATTGTCGATGGTCGCTTGTCGACTCCCCAAATCGACAATCGTCAATTATCAATCGACAATAAGCGTTGTGGCGCACGGCCGGAAGACCTGCTCCGCACCGCGACCGAGTTGACGGCGCGCACCATCGCCGACGCGCTCGAACGCTTCGTACTGGGCAAGATCGCCATCCATCGCCTCATCATTTCCGGAGGCGGCGCCCACAATCGCTTGCTGGTGGCGCGCCTCACCGATCTCCTGCCCAACCTGCGGGTTCATCGCTCCGACGAGTTCCGCCTCGACGTGGACGCGAAGGAAGCCATCGCCTTCGCCGTGCTCGCCGACCGCACGATGCA
>JBEKAD010000596.1:0-3910 GCA_050018435.1 Terriglobia bacterium | reverse complement strand
TGGCCGCCTCCGCCCCAGGTGTGCATGCTCACCCCCAGACCGCGCTTGATGTGGCTGGTGGTCTTGTATCCCCGTGGGTGCCAGTGCTTTTGCCAATCGCTGAGCTCGGCGGCTATCTGAAGTTCTTCCCGGTAGACTTTCCCACGTCCGGCAGAAAGGTCCGCGTTCTTGGAGAAAAACTCGAGGGGGTCCATGTCGAGCTTGGCGGCCAAATCTTCCAGCGCGCACATGGTCAGTGCCGCCGCCTGCGGATGATCCGGCGCACGCCAAGCGCGGGCCGGTCCGGTGTTCGTGCTGATGGAGGTATGCTGCGAGGAGAAGTTGGGTACTTTCAGCACATAAGGAAGGGGCGGCATCCCCGTGCCGGTCGTACCACCGGTGCCCCAGGAATGGGAATCCCACGCCACCAGGGTCCCATCTTTCTTCGCCGCCACCTTGATATGGGCATAGCTGGAGGGCCGCGCCCCGGCCGCTTCCAGTTCCATGTTGCGATCGAGCATCAGCTTGACGGGCTTGCCGGTGGCCTTCGCCAACTGCGCGGCATGGATGCCCCATTCGTCGGGAGAGAACTTACTGCCGAACCCTCCGCCCACGTAATTGCAAATGGTCTCAATATTCTTATCCGCAACGTTCACCCCTTGCTCGCGCAGCGACTGTCCGAATTGGCTGGGCAGACCGGAAACACTCTGTGTGGAGGAATAGGTGAGCAGTTTCTCCCCCGTCCACTCCGCCACGTTTCCATGGGCCTCCAGGCAACAATGGGTGATGGTCTGGATGCCGTAATAGCCCTCGGAAATAACCACGTCGGGATCGCTGAAAGCCTTGACGGGATCACCCGCCGTCTTGGCCCCTGCGGCCTTGGCGTGGTCGCCGGCTTGCTCCAGGTCTTCTTCCAAAACAAAGTGGGGGAGTTCCTCGAATTCCACTTTGATTTTGCGGAGGGCATCCTCGGCGATCTCTTCGCTCTCGGCGGCGAGGGCTATAATTTCATCGCCGACCCAGTTGGTTTCTTTCCCGACGCCCAAAATCACCTGCACGGTTTTCACCCCGGGCAACTTTTCCGCCTCGGAAGTGTCAATGGCGGTGATCCGCGCGTGGGCGTAAGGCGAGCGATAGATTTTGCCGATCAGGAGCCCGGGCGGGTTCATGTCGTAAGTGTATTTGGCGTGGCCGCTCGTTTTGGCGGGCCCATCAATGCGCTTGATGCGCTTGCCGATCAGGCTGCGTTCGCCGGCCGCCGGCCAATCATATTTGCACTTATCCATTGGCGCGCCCTCCCTTCAGGGTTTTGGCTGCTTCCAGAACGGCTTCTCGAATTCCCGCGTAGGTGCCGCACCGGCAGAGGTTGCCGCCCAGGCCACGTTCCACATCTTCCCTGCTCGGATCGGGATGCTTGTCCAGGAAAGCTTTGCAGGCTACGACAAAGCCGGGCGTACAGAATCCGCACTGTTGCGCGTCGTGCTCGACGAACGCGGCCATCACCGGGTGGAGATCACCTGGCGTCCCCAATCCCTCGATGGTCTCGAGGCGGTGGCCCTCCGCCTCGATGGCGAGCACATTGCACGCGTACACTGGGCGTCCATCCAGGATCACCGTGCAAGCGCCACAGACGCCGCGATCGCACACTTTCTTGGCGCCGGTCAGGTCCAGTTGATTGCGCAGAGCGTCCAGCAAAGTCACCCGTGGCTCAACTTTCAAGTGGTGCGATTTGCCATTGATCTGGAGAGTAATCGGCACTGCACCCGGCCCCACTACGCCGGGTGAATGTCCCGGCGCCGCCGCCCCGGCTTCCGGCGCGGCCAGCAGACCGGTGGAAACAGCCATGCTGGCGCCCTTCAAGAAATCGCGTCGCGAAAAACCTTCCGGGGGGAGTTCCCGCAAGTTCCTCTTCTTCCTTCGCATGTTGGGCTCCTCGAATAATTAAGCAAAGTGTGAGTAATAGAGATTGCTGAACCGGCACCGCTTGGCGCCCTCGCGTTTCTATTCTCCTGAATGTATCCTGAACCCGAAGCCATTTATTATATCATCGGAGAGTGGCTTTGTGGGAAAGGGCGAATGCGCCTTTTGGAAGACGATTTTACGGTTGGGGAAGGAGAGGGAACTGCCCGAAGTGTTTACTTTGGACGTTTCTTGGTCCAGCCCCGGCAGTAGCCACCTGTGGGTAGCCGCAGGTTTTAACCTGCGGATAGCCGACCCCCTGTCAAGCCCGATTAGAAATGTCCCCATGCTTAACCAGCGAAGAGACCCCTCACCCACCGCCTTGCGGTCCCCCCTCTCCCCAAGGGAGAGGGATAGAAATCAAAATACCAGCCCTCTCCCAGGGGAGACGGGGGACCGCAAGGCGGTGGGTGAGGGGTCTTTATTGGACTTTGACTGAATCCTGTGGCGGCAGGGGACTGCCCTGTACTCGGTTCCAGGGCGGGCACGGGTTCCGCTCTGGTATCCCGAGGCCTTCGGGTCACTTGAAGCGCCGGCGAAAACGGAATTCGATGCCGAAAATTCCGTTCTGGTCGCGGACCCCGAGCACCGAAACGTTGTCGCTGACATTCCATTCGAACTGGATGATCCGGTACTGCGAGTAGGAAGTGTCGGTGACATAGGTGAGGGTGAGATTGGCCGTGACCTGCTGCTCCACCGTGACGCGAGCGCCGGAGCCGAAGCCGGGCACTCCCACGTTGGGATCGATCTTGATTCGGCTCACCCCGAACAGATGCTGAATGCGGCCCGTCACCTGAGTGGCGAGAGCTCCGGAGAGAATGGCGGAGGCGCCGATGGTGGCGGTGGGGCTCCCCCCAACGGGCGAGAAGGCTTCCTCCTGTCGCACGTAACCGAGCGCCAGGAGGGAAAGGATATCGGTGGTGGGCAAGGGCGGGTCGGAACGATACGCGAACTTCAGCCGGTCGAAGGGGCCGGAGATATCGAGCGTCAGGTCATAACTCTGCACGCGGGTCTGGGCCTCCAGGTCCAGGTAGGCTTGCGTTCGGAAGGGGTTCGTCAGGCTCATGTCGCCGCGCACCAGCTTGTAGCGGTTGCCCCGGAAGACCGATTCGCCGCTGAGCAAATGGATGCTTCCCACCTGCACGGGATTGGCCACCGTGCCTTGCAGCCGGATGTCGATATCGCCCACCAGCCGCAAGTTGGGGGTCTGCAAGTGCACGGGGGGCGCCGAAGTGACACGAACATTCAAGCGAATCTTGGAGGCGGCGGGTGAGGTGACGGTGGTTGGCTGATCGGCCAGGGGATTAGAAGACTCAATAATCTTCGATATGAAATTAATGTTTTCATTGACGACCATCTGGCGAACAATCAGCTCACCTTGCAATTGCCCCTGCTCGACGCCTCCTGCCAGGCGCAGATTGCCATCGAGCACGGAGGTGAAGCTGGGCGGATAGCGCACGCGGACTTGGCTAAGGTCGGCGTGCACGTCGAAGCGGGGACTTTCCACCAGGGTCACGAAGCCGCTGACGCTGACCGTTCCTCCGCCGCTCGAGCCGCGCAGGGAGCGGATGACGGCGCGCTCGCCCTCGAGATTGATGGACCCTTGCAGGTTATTGAAGCGAAAGGGCAGGCCGCTGTAGTCCAAGCTCACATCTTGAATATCGATGGCGCCGTTCAGCAGGGGGCGTGCCGGCGTGCCGGTCAGGCGCAAGCGCAGGGCCGAGCGGCCGGTGGCCTGGAGGTTGGAATCGAACACGGTCAGCAAGGTAGCGTCCGCAGCGCCCTCGGCGCGGAGGGCCAGCGTGACACCCTCGGTGAAACGCACTGCCCCCTCGATTTCAAGTTCCGTGGAAGGCCCCCGCATGACGAACCGGCTGAGCGCCAGCTTGCCGTCCGCATACTGCACATCGACGGGCTGGGCGTTATGCCACTGGATGCTGGGAAAGTCTACCGCCACGTCACGCGCTCGGGA
>JBEKAD010000595.1:0-3922 GCA_050018435.1 Terriglobia bacterium | reverse complement strand
CCCCTTGCGTGCGCAGGAATTGCTTCAAGCTGCGGATGGTGTGCGTCTCGTAATGGAAGATTGACGCGGCCAATGCGGCGTCAGCGCAACCCCGCTGAAAAACTTCCGCAATATGTTCCGGGCTCCCGGCGCCTCCCGAGGCGATGACCGGGATGTGCAAGGTGCGCGCAACCGTGGCGGTCAACTCGCAATCGAAACCCGTTTGCGTGCCATCAGCGTCCATAGAGGTCAGCAGGATTTCTCCAGCGCCCAACTCTTCTACGCGCCGCGCCCATTCGAGTGCGTCGAGGCCGGTGGGCTTGGTCCCGCCGTAGGTTACGACTTCCCAGTGAGGTGGTTGATTCTCCGTTGGAAGAGCCGCAGAGCCTGCCCTGAGCCTGTCGAAGCGGCCGGAAAGCGGGCCCTGCGCTACAGGTCGCGAGGGCCCAGCGGAATTTCGAAGCCGCCGCGCGTCAATGGCCACCACGATGGCCTGCCGCCCGTAATTCTCCGCGATGACCCTGATCACTTCCGGCGTTTCAACTGCGGCAGTGTTGACGGCCACCTTATCGGCCCCGGCGGAAAGCAATCGGCGCGCGTCCTCAAGCACGCGTACGCCGCCGCCCACCGTGAGCGGGATAAACAGGCAGCGCGCTACCTGCCGGACGGTTTCCATCAGCGTTGCGCGACCCTCGCGCGAGGCAGAAATATCGAGCATCACCAGTTCGTCGGCGCCTTCGCGGTTGTACATCTCCGCCAGGTCGCCCGGGTCGCCGGCATCGCGCAGGTTGACAAAGTGGATGCCTTTCACCACGCGGCCGTCTTTGCAGTCCAGACACGGAATGATGCGTTTAGCGAACAAATTTGTCCTTTGTCCCTCGTCCTTGGTCCCTAGCTGCACAACGCTTGTCCGCGGTGCAAGTGACAAGGGACAAAGGACCAAGGACGTCCTATAAATTCAAGAAATTCTTCAGAACCTTCAGCCCGACCTCACCTGACTTTTCAGGGTGAAACTGGACAGCCCAGATCTTCTTCATTTCGATTCCCGCCGCGAAAGTCTGGCCATATTCGGTGACGGCGCAAGCCTCGGGGGTCACGGGCCCGTAGTAAGAATGGCAGTAGTAAACAAAGCTGCCGTCGGCGACTCCATGGAATAATTTCGTATCGGGGCGGAGAACAAGCTGGCTCCACCCGACGTGGGGAACCTTAAAAACGCCCTGAAAGCGTGTCACGCAGCCCGGCAGGATGCCCAGGCCAGCAACGCCGGGGGCTTCCTCGCTCGATTCGTAGAGAGCCTGCAAGCCCAGGCAGATGCCGAGGAAAGGTTTTCCCCCGGCGAAGGCTTCCCGCAGCGGCGCCAGCATCGCGCGCTCCGCAAGCCCCTTCATCATGGCGCCGAAGTGGCCTTGCCCAGGGAAAATGATTTTTTCGGCAGCCCGCAGCGCCGCCGGCTGATCGACCCTTTCAGCCGACAGGCCCAGGTATTCAATCGCCTTGAGCACCGAGCCCACATTCCCGCCACCGTAGTCGAGGACGGCAATCATAGAAGCCCTTTCGTGCTGGGAAGCTGTGATTGCAAGCGCCGGTCGCGCGAGCAGGCAAAGCGCAGCGCGCGCGCAAACGCTTTGAACAGGGCTTCGATGGCGTGGTGGCTGGATCGCCCGTACGCGACCTTGAGGTGTACGTTGGCCGCGGCGGTGGTGGTGAAGCCATGAAAGAAATCTTCCAGCAGCTCGGTTTGCAAATCGCCCACATGCCGCACCTTCAGGGGAGCCTTCAGCACCAGGTAGGGCCTGCCGCTCAGGTCGATGGCGGCGATCGCCAGGGTTTCATCCATGGGCATCAGGAAATAACCGGCGCGATTAATACCCTTTTTTGAACCCAGCGCCTCACGCAGAAGTTGGCCGAGGACGATGCCCACGTCCTCCACGGTGTGATGCTGATCCACGTCCAGGTCGCCGTGCGCCTCGAGAACCAAGTCGAAGCCGCCGTGCCGGGTGAAAAGCTCCAGCATGTGGTCAAGGAAGCGAATCCCCGTCGAGATCTTGTAAGTACCGCGGCCGTCCAGATTCAGGCGCCCGCGGATATCGGTCTCGGCGGTTTTGCGATGCAAGGAGGCAATGCGCGCTTTCATGCAAACCCCCTGTAGGGCCGAACGGCGTTCGGCCCAGGGCCAGCGCCGCTGGCCCCTACCAGCCCATGCGAACGGATGAGCGCTTTCATGCAAACCATCCTGTGGAAGAGTAGGAGACCATGTTTTTCCAAGCTCGTACGCCATTAGGAGTCTGGATGAGATCTTGCAGGCGCTGAAGTTCAGCCATGAGGCGGCGCGTTTGCGCCTGCGAGCCAATCGTGAATCGCAAATAACCCTTCAGATGCGGGTCGTAACTCCAGTCGCGCACCAGGATTTTCTTGTCGCGCAGTTTGCGGGCAATTTCCGGAGCGTGCTCGCCCACGCGCGTCAGGACGAAATTCGCGGAACTGGGGACGTAGGGAATGCCGTGGGTGTCGAGCCAGCGGCAGAAGCCCGCGCGATTTGTGCGGATGGTCTGTGCGTACTTGCGCACCTGAGCGTCGTAGCGGATGGCGATGCAGGCGCACATCAAGGCGAGCGAGTTTACGGCAAAGGGATTCTGCCCTCGTTGCAGGGGATCAATCAGTTGGGGGTTGGCGAAGAGACAGCCCATGCGGAGCGCTGCCAGGCCGAAGGCCTTCGAAAACGTCCGGGTCACGATCAGGTTCGGATATTTGTGAATCCACGGCAGGATGGTCTGGCCGGAGAAATCCTGATAAGCCTCATCGACCAGCACCACCGTTTCCGGAGCAGCGAGCAGAATGGCCTTCAAAGCGGGCTTGGGAATCTGCGTGCCGGTGGGATTGTTGGGGTTGGCCAGCGCCACCCAACGCACTTTCTGCTTCTTCAACGTGGCGACGAATTCATCCGTGGGCAAGCGGAATTGCTCGTCGTAGCGAATGCGCAGGGTCTTTCCGCCCGCAACATTGTTGAAGAACTCGTACACGGGGAAGGTGGGGGCCGGGACCAGCAACGTGTCGCCGGGATCGACGAAGGTGTCGCAGACCATCTTGATCGCGTCGTCGGTGCCGTTGGCGAGAAGCATCTCTTCCGGCGCCACGCGAAAATAAGCGGCGAGCGTGCGACGCCCTTCGTCGTACTCGGGATAGCGCGTCATCATTTCCGGGTTCAAGGCGCGCCGCAACGCGGGAATGACCTGAGGAGGGCAGCCCACCGTATTCTCGTTAAAGTCCAGCCGCATTTTGCCGCCGCGGCCCTCCTGGGGAGGACGGTACTTTTTCAAGATTTCAATGGCCTTGCGGGGTCGAATCATATGCTAAGTCCTATGGCGCTTCCGGATGCGCATTGTGGATAGCCCACCACAAAGGGCGTATGCGCGCGATATCTCAGTTGCCGATATCCATTAAACTACAGATTGCATTGCACTTAACTGCTATGAGCGTCGTGGCCGATCATAATCTCCGTGCTTCAGACATTTTGCCGCAATCATCGCCCGGAGCGTACGATTGCCAGCGTCATTTTGTCCAGCGCTTGCCGCCCATCTCGCGGACAGTCTTTCCTCAGCGTTGGGCGACTTTCCCCACAAAGCGCGTCTGGACGGAATACGCGTGCGCTTTCAGGCCTTCGGTATTCGCCAGCGTGACCAGGGTCTTTTCGAGTCCTGCCAACCCGCGGGAGCTGAGCCGTTGCACGGAAATGGCCTTCACAAAATCCGCAGTGCTGAGGCCACCGCGCAAACGCGCCGCTCCGCTGGTGGGAAGAATGTGATTTGTCCCCGAGGCATAATCCCCCGCGGCCACCGGGCTGTATGCACCCAGGAAGATGGAGCCGGCGGATTGGACGCGTCCCAGCAACGCCGTGGCCCCCTCGAAAAGCGTAAGGTGTTCGGGTGCCAGGCGATTTATAAGG
>JBEKAD010000594.1:0-3929 GCA_050018435.1 Terriglobia bacterium | reverse complement strand
TCCATGACTCCCCAGGAGCGCCGCAATCACGAGATCATCAATGGCAAGCGGCGAAAGCGCATCGCCAAGGGGAGCGGGACTTCCGTCCAGCAGGTAAATCAGGTCTTGAAACAATACTTCCAAATGCGGAAAATGATGAAGTCCATGAGTCAGAACCTGCTGGGGCGGGGACTCAGCCGGCTGCGCATGCCGGCGGGGCCGGGGGCGTGATAGTCTCCTTGAGGCGAGATCAATGACGACTTAATGAATTTTCGATTGCCGATGGCCGGTTGACGATAAATAAAGGCCAATTAACAATCGTCAATCGACAATCGAACATCAAAAGGGGGAAGATTGTTAAGAATACGCTTGGCTCGAACGGGGGCCAAAAAGAAAAGTAGTTACCGAGTGGTAGTGATTGATCGCGAGAGGGCCCGCGATGGGCGCTTTGTGGAAATTGTCGGCCATTATAATCCCCAGCGAACGCCGCCGGAGATCGTGCTGAATCGCGAGCGGATTGATTATTGGATCGGACGGGGGGCGCAGCCTTCAGAAACGGTACAGAGTTTCTTGAAGAGGCTTCCAGCGCCCGCACCGGCGCATGCGCCAGCGGCCTAAACGATGAGGCCGGCCCCTGCGCCAACCGCGGCGCCCGCACGAGTTGCGGTCATGCGTTCTCATACACACTGATTCTCGACAACCTTGGCACGTCAGCTCAAGTGCGCGGGAGGGCCAGATGAGAGAGTTAATCGAAGCCATCGCCAAAGCGCTAGTGGATAATCCCGAAGAGGTTTCTGTGCGGGCAGTGGAAGGCGAACAAGTAACCGTTCTGGAATTGCGGGTGCATCCTTCCGACTTGGGGAAGGTGATCGGAAAGCAGGGGCGAACTGCTCGCTCCATTCGCACCATCCTCAACGCCGCCGGCATGAAGCTCAAGAAGCGCTTTACGCTGGAGATCCTGGAATAGGGGGCCTTTCGTCTCACATGCGGCCGGAAGCGGCGTGCGGGGCGGCAGGGGCATTGGCGGAAAACGCAGCCGGGCAATTCTTGACCATCGCGCGCATTCTCCGGCCCCAAGGGCGCAAGGGAGAGGTTGCGGCGGAGATCCTTACCGATTTCCCAGAGCGTTTCCAGCAGCTCCAATCGGTGTTCCTGGAAGTTCCGGGCCAAGCTCCGAAGCGCGTCAACGTGGAACGCGGTTGGCCGCATAAGGGCCGGATCATCCTGAAGTTTTCAGGGATCGACTCCATTGAGAGTGCTTCGCGCCTGCGCGGGCTCCAAGTTTTTGTCCCGTGGGAGCAACGCACGCCGCTTCCCCCGCACCATTACTACTTGTGCGAGTTGCACGGATGCCGCGTTATTTGGGAACGCCAGGGACAGGAAATTGGGACGGTAGCCGAAGTCGAACCCACGGGCGGCGTGGCTGTGCTCCACGTCAGGCGTCCGGGCGGAAAAAGTGAAGTGCTTATTCCCCTGGCGCAGGAAATCTGTACGCGGATCGATCTCGCCTCCCAGACCATCGTGATCGACCCGCCGGAGGAGTTGTTGGAACTGAACTCTTAGGGTTGGACACTGGAGGAATTCTGAATTATGAATTATAAATTATGAATGCGCGAGCCCCTTGCCAGAATCGGCCGAGGCTGGAATTCGACGATTTTCACAATTTATAATTCAGAATTCATAATTTGCTGATTCCAGCCCCTAGCACCCAGAACCATGACGTTTGACGTGGTCACCATCTTCCCGGACTTCTTCCGCAGCATCCTGGAGCACGGGCTGCTGAAGCGGGCCATGGCATCGGGCCACGCGACGATCCGGCTGCACGACTTGCGGGAATATACGGACGACCGCCATCGAACTGTGGATGATCGGCCTTTCGGCGGCGGGCCGGGCATGGTCTTCAAGCCAGAGCCGATCTTCCGCGCGGTGGAAGCGCTCCGGAGCGAAGCGCCGGAGAAACGCCTGCCGGTGATTCTGCTTTCGCCCCAGGGTCGCTTGCTGACTCAGGCCGTGGCGGAAGAACTTTCGCACGCTGAACGCCTGGTTTTGATCTGTGGCCGCTATGAAGGCGTTGACGAACGCGTGGCAGAGAACCTCGCCACCGATGAGATTTCCATCGGCGACTTCGTCCTGAGCGGCGGTGAACTGGCCGCGGCGGTGGTGATGGAAGCCACCATTCGCCTCCTGCCGGGAGTGCTCGGCAACGAAGAGTCGCGGGAGCAGGATTCCTTCGCCGTCCCGCCGGGGCGTCCGTCAGCCGACGGACACGGGTTGCTCGACTGCCCGCACTACACGCGCCCAGCGGAGTTTCGCGATTGGAAAGTGCCGGAAGTTTTGCTTTCCGGTAACCACGAGCAAATTCGCCAGTGGCGTCGACGTAGGGCGCTGGAAAAAACCTGGAGGCGCCGCCCCGACTTGCTCGCCCAGGTTCCCCTGAGCGAGGAAGACCGCCGGTGGCTTGAATCGCTCAAGGGCATGGAACTGTAGCGCTGAGCTTTGTAGAGGTGCCCGAAAGCCCGCGTAGCGGGCGTCGTCATTTAGCCCATGGCGCCAGCCGTGGGAAAATCGGGAGATGGAGTGATTTCTTAAGCCCCGGCAGGGGCGACATCATCACGACGGACCGCGTGGGATTCTGATGTCGTCCCGATCTGATCGGGACTCACACTCTGCGCTGTGCAATCCCACGGCTGTTCGCCGTGGGCCACAGGATGTCGCCGCTTCCGCGGCTTGGGACGGTGCCGAAGTTGTAGCGCTGAGCTTTAGTTCAGCACGTGCCGACCTAAAGGTCGGCGCTACATCCTGGAAGCGCGGAAGGATAGCGAGTCGTGATCCCGCCTTGCGGGACCGCACTCATCAAGCCACCCGCTCGGCGGGTAATGGTTCAGTTTGATGTAGAGGCGGCTTTACGCCAATATGTGGTCCGTCAGTTGACGGATAAACTCGCCGCTACAGTATTTGACATTTTATTTCGAGGCCGGAGCGGCAAGGCTAAAATTCTGCCCCTGTGAAGTGCTCTCGAAAAGTTTGGGAGAATGGAAAAATGAATGCGCTCGAAAAAGTTGAACAATCACAGATGAAGAAGGAAGTCACGCCGTTTCGCTCCGGCGATACCGTGCGCGTACACGTCAAGATCAAAGAAGGCGAAAAGGAAAGAATCCAAGTCTTCGAAGGCACCGTCATCGCCCTTCGCCGCGCTCGCAACCACTCCATGTTTACGGTTCGCAAGATTTCCTTCGGCCACGGCGTGGAGCGCATCTTCCCCTTGCACTCGCCCGTCGTCGACAAGATTGAGGTTGTGCGTTCCGGCCGCGTGCGCCGCGCCAAGCTTTACTACCTGCGCAAGTTGCGTGGCAAGGCGGCGCGCTTGCGCTCCCTGCAAACCGAACAGGAAGCGTAACTCCCCGGCAGGGGCGTAACGCGTTTGAATCCCCGATTCTCCGTAACCTCTGTGTCTCTGTGGTGAAATCCTTGCGAAGAAAAGGCTCACCACAGAGCGCACAGAGACCACAGAGAAAAGCACTTCTGCCTGCGCGTGTGGGGATTACCGGTCGTTTGTTTGTTGACCCACAGTTTTTATCCGCCTCTGTTCTCCGTAACCTCTGTAGTACTATCCCCGAGATTCGTTGCAGCTTGCGACGATTTGTTGTCGGCAGAGTAAATACATGCATTATTATGCGTCCTTCATTTTTGGTTGCGGCTCCGCCGCGCTGTGTCTCTGTGGTGAAATCCTTCTGCCCGCACCGGAAACTTTTCCCTTGACAAATCTTTCCCCTATATATAGGATAACCACCTATAGGAGTCACGATGCTTGGAATCGACACCAAAATCAAACGCGGCAGCGGCGAGCTGGCCATCCTGGCGCTTTTGAACCAGGAGCCTTTGCACGGCTATGAAATCTCCAAGCGCATCGCGCAGGTGACCGGCGGCGTCCTCCAGTTCAACCTGGCCTC
>JBEKAD010000593.1:0-3940 GCA_050018435.1 Terriglobia bacterium | reverse complement strand
GCTCCTGATGTTTCCGCGTAGTGGATGCGCGTAGTGGTGTCATTTGGAATGAGACCCCTCTCAAAACACCGGTCATTCCCGCGAAGGCGGGAATCCAGTCCGTCGGCTGCGCATTTCCAATAGCTTGCGGAGTAGATTCCCGCCTTCGCGGGAATGACGGCACTTGGAAGCGCCCGTGTCTCGCCAATGACACCACTACCGGGATGCGGGTATGCTCGGAGGGTTGTGCATTCCGTGATAAGATGGCTTGTTGCCGGCGATGCAAGGTAACGGCGAAGAGCAGCGGCTGGCCGTACAGGATCGAAAGAAAAACTAGCGAAGAGAATCTTTATGGAGGAACATGTGAAAGAGCATCCAGACAATTTCGACGCAGAGTTGTTGCTGCGTCTTTACGATTTGCGGCGCGAAGCCAAGTTGCGGCAGGGACGCGAGTGGTTGATTCGTGAGTTCCAGGCAAAATCCTTTGATGAGTGCCTTGCGCAAGCCCCGCCGGGTTCGGAGAAGAGCGCGTTATTCCGCATGACAGTCACCTATTGGGATATGGCCGCTTCGCTGGTGAACCATGGGCTCATCAAAGAGGATCTGTTCTTCGAAAACACGACGGAGTTCTGGGTTATCTGGGACAAGATCAGGAACGTGGCGCCCGCGATGAGGGAGAAATACAAGAACCCCCTGGTTTGGAAAAACCTGGAAACGCTGGCCGAAAAGTACGAGCAGTGGATGGCGAAGCGGGCTCCGGAAGCGTTGGACTCCGTGCGCCAGCGGCTGGCGGGCTCCGCACCTAGGAAAGCGGATTGAGAGCGGGTCCGAGGTTCGAGTCTGGAGTTCGGGGTCCGGGGTCTGAAGGACATTGACGAGTGATAAGTGACAATTGATGTGAAGAAGATCCCGACGCCGGGGATTCTGAGTGTCCCCTGTGCCTTCAAAGCTTTAACACAGAGAGCACGGAGGCTCTCAGTGCCCTCTGGGTGAAAGCTCTTCTGACCACGGAGGACACAGAGACGCTCGTGAGACAAAACGGGGCCAGGCGCGTGGGAGCGTCTGACCCCGTCAATTTCGCTCTCGGGTGGTGGACCTCGGACTCCGGACTTCGGACCTTCTTCTAGTTGGGTAGTTTTACGGTTACGGTTTTGACCTCGGTATACTGCTGGAGGCCGTATTCGCCGAGTTCCCGCCCGATGCCCGATTGCTTGAAACCTCCGAAGGGCGCCGCGGCGTCAAAGACGTCATAACAGTTGACCCACACCGTTCCGGCCCGCACGCTGTTGGCAATGGCGTAGGCCTTGCCGATATCGCGGGTCCATACGGCAGCCGCCAAACCGTACTCGGTACGATTCGAGCGCTCCACAACTTCCTCGATGTCTTTGAACTTCAGGATGCTCATGACGGGTCCGAAGATCTCTTCCTGCGCGATCTTCATGTTGTCCTTGACGTCGGCGAAGACGGTGGGCTCAATGAAGAAGCCGCGATTGCCCACGCGGTTGCCGCCCGCGAGCAGGGAAGCCCCATCCTTCTTTCCCGCTTCGATGTAGCCGATCACTTTCTCGAACTGGACGTCGTCCACCTGGGGACCTTGTTCGCTGGTGGGGTCGAAGGGGTCGCCCACCTTGCGCGCTTTGGCGCGCGCCACGCTCTTTTCCACAAACTCGTCATAGGCTTTGGCTTCCACAAACGTGCGCGAGCCTGCGCAGCAACACTGACCTTGGTTGAAGAACAGTGCGAAGTGAGCGCCTTCGATGGCCTGGTCCATGTCCGCGTCGGCAAAAACAATGTTGGGGCTCTTGCCGCCCAGTTCCAGGGTGACGCGTTTCAGGTTGGACCTCGCCGCCGCTTCCATAATCAGATGGCCGACTTCCGTCGAGCCGGTGAAAGCGACCTTATCGATGCCGTGGTGCCAGGCGATGGCGGCGCCGGCCGTAGGTCCATATCCCGGCAAGACATTGACCACACCTGGTGGAAATCCCGCTTCAATAATCAGTTCGCCCACGCGCAGGGCGCTGAGGGGAGTCTGCTCAGCGGGTTTCAGCACCACCGTATTGCCGGCGGCGAGCGCCGGCCCCAGTTTCCAGGCTTGCATCAGGAGAGGGAAGTTCCAGGGAATGATCTGGCCTACCACGCCGACGGGCTCGTGCCGGGTGTAGCAGAAATAATTTCCCGCAATGGGAATGGTCTTGCCCTGGATCTTGTCCGCCCAACCCGCGTAGTAACGATAGCAAGCGATGGACAGTGGCAGGTCGGCCGCCTTGGCAACATGATAGGGTTTACCATTGTCGAGCGCCTCGAGCCGGGCCAACTCGTCGGCGTTTTTCTCCATCAGGTCGGCGAGCCGGTGGAGTAACTGTCCGCGTTCCGAGGCCGACATCCGGCGCCAGGGCCCCTTTTCAAAAGCCGCCCGCGCGGCGTGGACCGCCTTGTCCACATCCGCAGTATCGGCTTCTGCCACGGGGCAGATTTCCAGGTCGGTTGCGGGGTTGATGGTGGGAAAGGACTTTCCCGAAGTACTTTCCACCCATTGGTTGTTGATGAGAAGCTTCGTCGCCCGGACGGCGACTTGCGCGTCGAAGGCAGCAGTGGTGGTCGCCATAGATTCCTCCTTGAGTCTTGAATTGAAAATGCCGGAAAATATTAAAGTTCTATTCTTGCCTCAGGAGCTGAGCCCAGTTTAACAAAACCGCGCGATATCATCCCTGGTCTTTCGTGTCCAGGCGGCCCTAGTCGGGATTTCTCGCCAGGCCGGATCGTTTTCTTCGAGCCGTCGGAAGGCCGGGGCTTCAGCGCCGCCGCAGAAGCCGCCCCTTACCGGAAACCACGTAAAAAAGTGGGCCTTCTGTACTCACTGGATTCGCGAACTGGATTCTATTCCAAGAGCTTGGATTCGGGAAGAACATTTGCCGATTCCCACTTTCGCGGCAAGTGCGCATCGTTCAGGGTTGGACCTTTAGGAACGCCGCCGCGGCGCGGGACAATCTTACAGCGCCGTTGCCAAGATGACCAGTCTGGCCGTAGACCACAAATTCTTCCCGTCCTCGCGTTCAACGCCTTTCTCCTTTATTTTCATCAACATAATGGAGATAATAGTTTAACTCATTTGTTTTCATCAACATAATGGAGAGGCGAAAAGCAGACATTTTTTCTACATTTGTTTTCAACAACTTAATGAAGCTCAGCCTCATTTTTCACCCCCTTTTTTTTCCATGGCCCTGGCCATCGGGGGATAGGCCAACTATCTTAGTTTCAATAACATGCATTTTTCGGGGATTTTCGCTATTCATTGCTAACCTATTTTGTTTCATGCACATAATGGAGAGCCGCGCCTCTTTTTTTCACCCCGGCTCCCGACTTTCAACATAACTCTTTGCATTTGAATGAGATAAAGTGCTGAGACATTTTGACGCTAAACACTAACACCTTTTTTTTCTAGTACATAATGGAGAGCCGCCAATGGGCAGTGGTTAGTGGAGAGTGGATAGTGGTTAGTGCGCAGTCAGCCGTCAGCCTCCTGCCTCCTGCCCACTGCCTCCTGTCCGCCACCTGGCACCTACCGCTTTCCCCGTCTGCTGTCTACCGTCTACTGCCCTCCACCTAGACCCTGACACCTAGCCCTACTGCGCGATTTCACCCGAACACAGTCCTCCGCTCCTTACTCCCGCAAGGTGCTGGCCATAGCCTACTGTAATGTTTAGAGATTTCCCACGGGCAGGAAAAAATCTTTTAGGGGGGGTGTCTAATTGTCCGAACTGTTTCTGGCGTATGCCCGACAGCCGGTAATCTGGGATTTGACTGCGCTACCATTTTTGGGGGCTTCGATCACTTTTCCGGTAAGGCGACTATACGTCCAGGTGCTTGCTTGTCGCGGAGAAACCTGCCAATATTTTAAGCGCCAAAGGGCCGTAGATTCAGCCCCAGAGGGCCGTAGATTCAGCCCCAGAGGGCCGTTGAT
>JBEKAD010000592.1:0-6038 GCA_050018435.1 Terriglobia bacterium | reverse complement strand
AGTTCGCCCACCTGCCCTTTCACATAAACATAAAACTGGTCAAAGTATTTCTGCACCTCGCTGATGGGCATATCGACGAACTTGGGAATCCCCAGTTTCTGCGGATGCGAATGGTGCATTTCCCCATCCCGCCGGGGAAAGGCCCGATGCGGCCAGCCCTTCGGGTTGTAATGCCAATCCGTGGGTGAGTAATAAAAACCGACCTTCAATCCATGCTTCCGGCACGCGTCAACGTACGGCCGCACCAAGTCCCGCCCGTGCAACTTCTGCTTGGTGCTGAATTCGCCGTATTCGCTCGGCCACAAGGCGTAGCCGTCATGATGTCGCGTCAGGAATACGCAGTACTTGAAGCTGGCTCTCGCTGCCGCCTCCATCCACAGGTCCGGCTCGTAGTTCTGAGGATTGAACTGGTCAGCCAACGCATCATATTTCTCCGGCGGCCAGTACGGGTTGGGTTTGGCGGCGTCCTCAAAGATACCCCACCCGATTTCGATGTTTGCCACGCTCGAGATTCCCCAGCAAATGAAGAGCCCGAGGCCATCCTTCGAATACCAGGGCTGGATCGGCCGGTGGGATGGCGTAGCATCCACTGCCGCCAGCATCATCATTTCAGGCACTGCCCAAGGCAAAGTAGCGGTTGCTGCAATGGTTTGAATGAAATCCCGTCGGTTCATATTATTCCTGAAGATGCGAATCAAGAATACCCAATCCGTTTAAGCAACTCCTCGAAATCCCTCGGCAGTTCCATCAAGGGTCTCTCCCCCGATTCAGCCGCGAATCTCACCAAGTTGAGGAGCAATCGATCTGCGGCAGGGTGGCGACCAGCTTGATCGAGAAGGGGAAACGTATTTAAGATGAACCTGCCCTCACCGAATCGATACGTCCCCAGCAGCACACCTGAGGCGTACCCGCCCGGCGTGGAGTAACCCGCGGCGAAGGCAGCCGCGATGACCTCTGCCGGTGTCTCCTGTCCGTCGAAGAGATAGTTGGGAATGACCGGGCCATAATAATACCAGTCCAAGATGCCGCGCCCCTGCAAGCCCTCGAAAACCGGGTGCGCCTTTGCCACGCACTCCTTGTGGTACAGCCAGTCGTTGAATCTATAGCAGCGTCCCTTTTGCGCCAAAGGCAGCCACGCCACGGCGTCTTTATCCCTCTTGAAAGCATTTTGGGAAAGGAACACCACGGTGCTGCCTCGCGCCATGCGCCGGGCCACCTCTTTCCAAGCCTCGCGATCGCCACTTGCTTCCGCAGGTTCTCCCACCAAAATAAGTTCCCGGTGGCTCGGTGCGGCTCCTTTGAAAGGCCCGCCGGTCACTCCGCGAGCTTTAAGCCAAGTCTCCACTTGCGAGGGAATTCCCCAGAGCGCCACCCGCTGGTCCAACCGCGGCAGTGATTGGGGGTCGGTAAGGTGAAATTGCCAACAGGCTTCGGTCGCCGCTGCTCCTTTGTCGAAAGACGCCGCCAACTCGTAATCGCCGGGCGGGCCGTTCAGTGAAACCTCTTCCGCCATGACCGTGACGGCCAGCGGTCCCTCTGTGCCTGCCGGCAGGCTTGGAATGAGCGCCGTCGCGGCCTTCTCCCAAGCTGTTCCCGCCGGACCCCAAACCCGGAACCGGACCGGATACTCGCCGGGCGGCAGCACGTCTTCATTGGCAAGGACACCTTCCAGCTTTACGGCCTGTCCCACATACAGGTTCGTCGGGTTCACAAAGAGGCACCAACGGACGGGGGCCCAGCCATCGCGCATCGCATCCATAACCCCCGGTTTCCAGTCGCGCCAGAACCTCCAAACGCCTTCCCCCGTCAGCCCGTGGTCAAGCAAACCCGTCAGGTTGAATCCGCAGATCTTGGGGTTCGACCGGATGGCGTTGAAGCCCAACAAGCGGTGCCGCGACATACGAAGCTGGCTGTCGCGCAGGAAGAACTCCGGGAATGCGTACAATCCTTCCATCCCCAAGCGTTTCCAATCGGCGGTCAGCTGATCGGCCATGGATTTCACGACAACGTAATCCTCCATGTCGGGGCGGGCTCCGAACTGTTCGTACATCCGCGCCTCGTGGATGACGTCCATCATGCTGCCGATCCCGTATTCGGAAAGGAAAACCGGCTTCCCGTCCTGGCCCAAGGTTCGAAGCTCGTTGGTGATTTCCAGAGTCTGGGGAACGTGCGGGTAGAAATGCACGTCGCCGACGTCCTGCGCTTGTCCCCCGACCTTTGTCATACGGGTGGCGGCAGCTCCCGGCGCCTCTTTGCCCCAGACGTACTCCCATTCCGAGCTGCCGGGATTGCTCAGCGAGCCGATGCTGGGCTGCTTATCCCATCGGCCGCTGCCGAGAAGCACCAGCCGGGTGTCGTCCAGCGCCCTGACTTCGCGCAGAGCGGCCACTGCTTCGCGAAACACCGGACCGTCGTCGGTCTCGTTCAACATGCCCCACATCGCGAGGCTGGGATGGTTACGATCGCGCTGCACCATTTCCCGAATTGACAACTCGTAGCGCTTCTTCATCTGGAAAGAGTCCGCAAGCAGCCATCCCGCCAGCGATTCCTCGTACACCAGCAGGCCGATCTCATCGCACAGGTCAAGCTGGTAAGGATGGGCCATGCCGGAAATAAAGCGCAGCATGTTGAAGCCGGAAGCCTTCGCGTACAACAGGTCGAGTCGCAACACGTCCGGCGCTCCGGCGGGCGGCACGATCTGGCCCACAGGATAGTGATTCCCGGTGTGGCTGCTGCGCACGAAAATCCGTTTGCCGTTCAGCCGGAAGTAACCCTTTTCCACATGAAAGTCCCGGAACCCGCAGCGCACCGATGCCTCGTCGGAGCCGTCCACCCCGTCCGCATTCACCCGCACCGCCACCCGATACAAGTACGGATCGCTGAAATCCCATAGCCGATGGTTCTCCAGGTGCAGCGTCACTTCCACCTGCGTGTCTCTAGGGGCGATGGCACGCGCGAGGCGCTTCACCAGAAGAGTTTTTCCGGTAGCGGCGGGGCTCACCGCGAATTGGAGATGCCCCTTGGTGGTCTTGGAGGCGGCACTGCGAAGCCGGACTTGCACGCGGATGTCTCCGGTCTTCCAATCCGGGCGCAGGAAGACATCGTCGACCCACACCGCCGGCGTCATCACCAACTCCACCGGCTCCACTATTCCCCCGTAATCAAAACTTGATCCCGGGATGTAATCCACTCGTTCGTTCCGGTGCGGGATTTCTTTCAAGACGAAGCCGTCGATGGGTTGATCTCCGGGTTTCAACACACGCACGGCGAGCAGGTTGTCGGCCTGGGGTTTAATGGCGTGGGTAACGTCAACCTCGAAAGGGGTTTCAGAACCCTCATGTTCCCCAACTCGCACTCCGTTAACCCACACCTCAGCAAAGTAAGCCACGGCGCCGAATTGGATTAGGTAGCGCCCCTGCGCGTAAGGATGGGCCGGCGCTGTGAACTCGCGCCAGTACCAGACAACACCGTGGTAGGCAGGGAAAACTTCCTGGAATATCCCCGGTACCCTCACCCGTGAGGCATCGGCGGCGGGGCGGGCAAACCATTTCTGCTCGCGCCCGATGTTCTGCGGGTCGCGCACAATCATCCACTCGCCGCTGAGCGGGAGAGCCGGGGTGGCCGTTACTGCGCCCACGTCGTCGCGACTTCGGGACGAAGTCAACCCTTGCGCTTGAGAGCCTGTAGTGGCGGAGGCGGATCCCTCCCGCAACAGGGGGCCTGTCACTCCCCCCGCGATTCCCAACTCCGTCACGTCTTTCAGGAAACCTCGACGATTCATGTGCCTACCCTTTCCAGAGGCACAGCGCGGCGGAGCCGCAACCAAAAATGAAGGACGCATAATAATGCATGTATTTACTCTGCCGACAACAAATCGTCGCAAGCTGCAACGAATCTCGGGGATAGTAGTACAGAGAACTTAAAAAAAGGAGCTTTTCTCTGTGCCTCCGTGGTTAAAGCAATCGATTTTTTCAGAGCTTCTTTGTCACTTAACGGGTTTTTCCAGCCCTGCCCAGAAATCCAGCGCACCGTCATCCATGTGCAGGGGTGACAACTCCGGCTCATGATCTTTCACCAAGGCCTCCCGCTGATAAATGGGGCCGGGGCCATCTTTTCCGTAGAAAACACGCACTTCCCGCTTGTCGTATTCGGAGTAGCCTGTCGTGTATTGCGGGCCGATGGGTTCCATGCGCACCACGGTATCGCCCTTCCACGTCACCCGGTAGCGATAGTGCCGGAAACCCGGATTACCAATCTCCTCTTCCTCCGTAACGAGTGGGAGCGGATAAGCAATTCGCAGGGAGTCACCCTGGGCGCGCGGCCCCAGCTCGAGGTAATTCCCAAAGACTTTGGCCGCGACCTTCGCGCCATTCACCTCAACCGCCACGTGCTTGGGCTCGACAAAATCCGGCACGCGCACCCGCACGGCGCAGGCTTGCCGGAGCTGGATGGTCAGCAGACCTTTGAACGGCTGATAGCCCCGGATTTCCGCCTGCGGCAGCAACTTGTCAATGTGCAGGTTCACCGATAGCGTGCCGTTCTCGAAGCGCGCCGCGTTCTTCCAGGCGATGAAGAGCGCGTGCATGCCGGAGCCGCCACAGCAATTTTGGAAGGCCCGCGTCTTGTCGTGCAATTCCGGCCCTCCCCAATGGTGCCCCAGGGTTTCGCAGGCCGCCAGGAAGTGAGTGGGCGAACTCCATCCCGCCCAACCGCCCTCCATGCGCCCGCCGATGTCGCGCCGGGAGAATTGCGCTGTGTCCGGCTGGTCCGCGCCGTCCTTCAGCCACGCGAGGTTGTGCGCCTGATTCTCGATGAGTTGGTTGCGAAGCACGCGCTCCAGCCAGCCCGATGTAATCCATCAGCGCGCAGGTTTCTGTGCCCACAATATCGCCCTGGCGCCCAATCGATTCCGGCAGGAAGCCGAAGCGCGTGGCCTGCGAGCGCACATAACGATAGATGGCGTCCACGCGGCTGAAGAGCACCGGGTCCCCGACGTCGAGCGCGTAATCGGCGCTGCCCACCAGCGTGCGCAGGTTTCCATGCATGTGCCCGCCCTGCCGGAAGGTGTTGTCAGGCGTAAACACCGGGTTGTCAACAAAGACCCTGTGGACCTGCAAGCCGGCCAGCTTGAGCGCCGACTCATCGCCCAGCACGCGGGCCGCGGTCATCAGGCTTTTGATCGTGAAGCCGCCCAAAAATCCGCCACCAGTCCCACTGGAAGCGCGGGCAAGCATGTTATCGGTCATGTGCAGAATGATTTTGCGCAGTCCAGGGTCAGGGGCATCGGCGTAGGCGGTGACGAGCGCATACAATGTAAGCGCCTGATCGCCGGGGTCGGCGACTTTGTGGGAATAGCTGGTTTCCGGCCGGGTCAATAGGCCGCTCGCGGGGTCGATATAACCCAGAATGTTCCGCCGCCAGACCGCTTCGATGGGCGCGGGCACGCCAGTCATGCGCCGGGCCATCACCACGCCCTGGTATTGCCGCGCCGTCACATCGCCGAAGTCCGGCCAGTCGTGCGCAGCCTCGGCAGGCTCCGTCCAGAAGATGTTGAAGTAGGGCTGGCCGTTCCCGTCGACCATGCGGTTGCAGTAGTTAAAGCTGCGTTGCATGTACGTTTCGAGCGCCAACGTCTGAAATGGCGCGCTCCCAGAAGGTCCCGGCGAAGAATCCTGGGCAGGAATCGTGGTCAGCAGGCCGCCGGCCAAGCAAGCGGTAAGGGCGATCAGCGCCAGAAGGAATCGTGAAGGTCTCATTGCTCAACCCCTCTCCGGCATCATGACCGGCAGCAACGTCTGCATGTGCCTTGCGATTTGACTTTTCGCCGTCAAATCCCAGAGTGACGTTTTCAGGTGTCGCATCGCGAGCACCGAGGTGATCCAAGCTTGTGTCCATCCCGTTTCGGTGGACCAGACTCCCCAACCCCAGTCCGAGTTGCTCGCCCAGTAATCCCAAATCTTGAAATCGAAAGCCCGGAACCAAGCTCCATCGAGTTCAGGGTGGACGGAAGAACTGGCCTGGATCCGGCATAGGAATTC
>JBEKAD010000591.1:0-3949 GCA_050018435.1 Terriglobia bacterium | reverse complement strand
ACCCGCCGCGCCCTCCGGCGGTTGCGCCGGCGGCGCCCTATCGTCGCCTCCTGCTGGAAGCAAAGTACGTTGCCGTTTTGAAGGTTCTATGAATGTCACTGTATTATGCAGAACTCAATAAGTGCCGTTCGCTTAGCATTTCTAAGATAAGTCGTCTCGACACTGGCCCCGGAGGGGCTAATCGTGGGTAGCCTCCCCGATGGAGTTAATCGGGGCGCATAACAGAACCCACCAGACCACCCTACCCCAACGGGATTGACCCTACAAAAGCGGGGTAGGGCGAGGTATTTGGCTCCGAGCAGAATTCTCCGCCGCCTTTTCTCCTTGCCCGGCAATGAACAGGTCGAAATTCCGATTCCACGAGCCGCAAAGCAAACGTAGCGTAAACCTCCGTCTTTGAGGTCTGCGGCTCTTCCTGCGGAATTCAGGTGAATGTACCGTGGCGAAGAAGCCGGCGGGGCGGATCTGTGGGCACTGGGAATTTGTTGTTTTCGTTACGGAAGAACCGCGGACCCCAAAAACGGGGGTCCGCGCTACGGCTCCTACCGGCCCTGCGGAGGAATATCCGGCCTCAGCCACGGCGGGAAGCGGACGCGAGAAAACCGCCGATGACGGCGGAGATCGGTTTCAACTGCTGGGTAGTCGGGTCCACCTGCACGCCGAAGTTCTCCAGCGCGGTCGCGCCGAGCAGGTAGAGCGAATCCGCGGGGGCGAAGATGACGGGGCACGTGAGCGATTCGTCCAACTGTGGGATCGTTAACATAGCCTCCCCCAGCGATCGCCGATCACGCCGGCCATCCGCGAGAATCAATTCGCGCGTCCGCAGCGGGCGGATCCCAATGTCGTTCAGCCGACTTTCGGGAATGAAGGAATAAAGCGCCCCGGTGTCAACCCAAAAATCTTCATCGAAAAATCGGGACCGCTCGCTCGGATTTGCCACCCTGACGCGGACTTGAAACATGCCTAGCAAGCAAGTAGCGCGGAGTTGTGCGCATTTCAGCACTACTCCGCGGCTCGAAAGACGAGGAACGTTCACATGTTCATCAATTGTTGGATTGCGCAGAGCGCAGCTCTGCGATTCGCGTCCATCTCCGGCGCTAAAACGCAGAGCTGCGCTCTGCGCAATCCGGTCAGCCAGCAACTCCCCCAGGGCGTGGTTTGATTGCGGCCAGAGGCCGCGCTGCGCACCTCGCATTCATAATTCAGAATTCATAATTTACCATTCACCATTTACTCTTCGTCCGTGCCCTCTGATTCCGCATATAATATCCCGCTTGGATTTTGGTAAGGACGCCAATTGAAGGAGACGCATTCATGTTTAAGCTCGTGTTGTTGCGGCACGGAGAGAGCATTTGGAACAAGGAAAATCTTTTTACCGGTTGGACGGACGTCGGGCTCAGCGAAAAGGGCCTTCAGGAAGCTGTCGATGGCGGCCGCCAGCTTCGAAAGGACAGTTTCGTTTTCGATGTGGCCTATACTTCGGTGCTGAAGCGCGCCATCAAAACCCTGTGGGTGGCGCTGGAAGAAATGGACCAGATGTACATTCCCATTCACAACACCTGGCGCTTGAACGAGCGCCACTACGGCGCGCTGCAAGGATTGAACAAGGCGCAAACCGCGGAGAAATACGGTGAGGCGCAGGTGAAAATCTGGCGGCGCAGTTACGACATCCAGCCGCCGGCGCTCACCCCCGATGACGACCGCTTCCCGGGCAAGGATCCCCGTTACGCGGGCTTGAGCTCCGGGGATTTGCCGCTGACCGAATGCCTTAAAGACACCGTGGCGCGCACGCTGCCCTACTGGCATGAAACCATCGCACCCGTGGTGCGTTCGGGCAAGCGGGTTATTATTGCTGCCCATGGTAACAGCCTGCGTGGGCTGGTGAAGTATTTGGACAACGTATCGGAAGCGGATATTGTGGGATTGAATATTCCTACCGGAATCCCCCTGGTCTACGAGCTGGACGATGATCTGAAGCCCCTGCGCCACTACTACCTGGGTGACCCCGAGGCCGTCGCCCGCGCTGCGCAGGCCGTCGCTGACCAGGCGAAGCGCAAGAGCGGATAGAGCGGCGAGATCTACAAAGTAGCAAGGGCTGCTTCTGCGGTTGGGCTGAACAGGCTGCGGAAGAACTCGTACGCGCTGTCATCATGAGCATGGATAGCCGAAGGGTGGCTGTCCGTGGTGTCAGAGACGGGTGCCGAAAATGAACATTGATGGCGCCGTGGCAGGCCCCGGCAGGGGCCAAACGTGGGTAGCCGCAGGTTTTAACCTGCGGATCGCTCACGGTATCCCGCTTCGCGCGACTCACTGTCCATCCCTGATCCCCGCAGGGGATCGATCGACATAGGCAGGCGGTCGCCCGCTTTCCCTGTCAGACCACCGTACGTACGGGTCCGTATACGGGGCTTGGGCGGGTTAAGCGATTAACGGACCGTCAATCGCGGAATCCCGAGCGTGGCGAAGTAAGCATTGGGCAGCGCGACGCGGAGGGCCGGGCTGTTCGTCAGTCGCCACGGGCCATGCGCACTGCCCGCTGTCGGGGCGGCCAGGTCTTGGCCAACACCCCGCTGGCGCAACTCGGCAAAGCGCACCTTGCCCCGCTTCCACTGCTTCCAGATCGCCGACCGCAGTCGGCGTCGGGTCCATTCCTCCAGGCTGTGCAGCACCGCGAGCGTTTCGCACTTCCCGAAATAGCCGATCCCGCCCCGCAGATACGGGGCCAGTTCTTTCGCCATCCGTTCGATGCTGATCCCTCGCGTCCGGCGCGTCAGTTCCCGAACCCGCTCCTTGCACCGCTTCGCCGCCTTGGGCGCCATGCGCCGTTTCGGCGGCCCGAAGCGGGTGAAGCGGAAGCCCAGAAACTTCCGTTCCCAGGGCTGTGCCACCGCGCTCTTCTGTTCGTTCACCGGGAGTTGGAGCTTCGTGCGGATATAGCGCGTAAGGCTCTTCATCACTCGCTCTCCCGCTCGCCGACTGCGTACGTAGATGTTACTCTCGTCCGCATAGCGCGCGAAGCGGTGGCCCCGTCGCTCCAACTCCCGGTCGAACTCGTCCCGCACGAGGTTACGGAGCAAGGGCGACAGAGGTCCGCCTTGCGGCGTTCCCTCGTCTACCGGACTCACCCGCCCGCCTTGCATCACCCCGGCTCGCAGAAACGCTCGGATCAACTTCAGCAACCGCGGGTCGCTGACCCGCGCTGCGATCTTGGCCATTAGTTTGTCGTGGCAAACCCGGCCGAAAAATTTCTCGAGGTCCAAGTCCACCACCCCGCGGTAGCCTGCGGCGATGTACTGCTGCGCCGTCTCTACCGCCTGATGCGCCGAGCGCCCGGGCCGAAACCTGTAGCGGTGCTCGGAAAAGGTCCGGTCCCACCTGCCTTGCAGAACCTGTCCGTGAGCTGACGGACTGGATAAATCGATCCAACACCGTCGGCATGCCCAGCTTCCTCACCCCTCCGTCCAGCTTCGGGATTTCTACCCGCTTCACCGGCTGCGGCTTATAGGTCCCGCTCAGTCCGTCGGCTGACGGATTCCCGGATCGCTGGCCAGTGCTGTCGCAGGAATCCCGTCAACTCCTGGACGGTCATCCCATCCACGCCCGGACTCCCTTTGTGGGCCTTGACTCGTGCCAATGCCCGCTTGCAGTTTTCCCGCTCGCAGACTTCTTCCATCCACGATTCGCCAATGGCCGGGTTTTCAGTCCCGCGCTTCGCCGCCGACGATTCGGACCCTGCCGGGATGATCTTCGGGGCTTCGCCCCTAGCCTCTTCCCGCCAGGCCAACACGCGTTGGTCTTTCTGCCGCCTGTCGTCCATGAGTCGCGCGGCCTACTCGCCGCTCCCTTTACCCTCCTTACGGAGGACCGTTTGGGCCTTCGGCAGTTGCCTGCCTACTTTGCCCGCTGCTGACTTCTGCCGCCCGGTCAGGATCGATCGCTCGACCCTCAG
>JBEKAD010000590.1:0-3950 GCA_050018435.1 Terriglobia bacterium | reverse complement strand
AGGAAGGCTTTGAGTCGACTCGGAAGTCTGTTCCATTACTGGTTTCTCAACGCGAAGCGGTTGTTTCACATGCTCATCGCGCTGGCCTTTATGCTCTTGACGGCATTGGTCGGCGCACAGGCCCTCTCGGAATGGTTGGCGTACCGGAAAGCACCTGATGCAGGTTTGCTCTACTTCGATTTATATGGGGGGCTCACCGTATTACTGGCGATCCTTTGCCTTTACTCTTACGTAAAGGCGCGAAGCGTGCGTTGACCGCACGCCAGAGAAAATATAGCGTAGGGCTCGCCCTCCAGCCCTGCGGCTATTCCAGGTTTACTTGAAGAACCGCAGGGCCGGAGTGCGGGCCCTGCGCTACCGGCAATGCAAAACGACAAAGAACTCAAAACGAAATTCGTCACGGGCTCGGGGCTGGAGCTCAAGCGGTTCTATACGCCTGGGGACCTTGCCGGCTGGGACTACGAGAATGAGGCCGGCTACCCGGGTGAATACCCTTACACGCGGGGCGTCTACCCATCGCTATATCGCAGCCGCCTCTGGACGATGCGCCAGTATGCGGGTTTCGGCTCAGCGCGCCAATCGAATGCGCGCTACCATTATCTGCTCTCGCAAGGGCAAACGGGCCTCTCCGTGGCTTTCGATCTTCCCACGCAGATTGGCCTCGACTCCGACCACCCCCTGGCGCGCGGTGAAGTGGGCCGCGTGGGCGTGGCCATCGACTCACTCGAAGACATGGAAATGCTCTTCGAGAGAATCCCTCTCGAGCGCGTCTCGGCGTCGATGACCATCAACGCCACGGCGGCGATTTTGCTGGCGCTCTATTTCGCCGTGGCCGAAAAGCAAGGCGCCGATCTCACCCGGTTGTCGGGAACGGTTCAGAACGATATTTTGAAAGAATACATCGCGCGCGGCACCTACATTTATCCGCTCGCTCCCGCGCTGCGCATCGTGACGGATATCTTTGCCTTCTGCCGCGACCGCGCTCCCGAGTGGAACACCATATCCATCAGCGGCTATCACATTCGCGAAGCGGGCTCGACCGCCGTGCAGGAAGTGGCGTTCACGCTGGGCGACGCCATTGCCTACGTGCAAGCGGCGCTGGCACGGGGCCTGGCGGTAGACGAATTTGCGCCGCGCCTCTCTTTCTTCCTGAATGCACACAACGATCTGCTGGAAGAAATCAGCAAGTTCCGCGCCGCGCGGCGGCTGTGGGCGCGGATCATGCGGGAGCGCTTCAAAGCCCAGGACCCGCGCTCGTGGATGTTCCGCTTCCACACGCAGACCGCCGGCTCCACGCTCACCGCGCAGCAGCCCGACGTGAACATCGCGCGCGTCACGCTCCAGGCGCTGGCGGCGGTGCTGGGCGGGACGCAATCGCTGCACACGAATGCTCGCGACGAAGCTCTGGCCTTGCCCACGGAAGCTTCCGCGCTACTGGCCTTGCGCACGCAGCAGATTCTGGCCGCGGAAAGCGGCGTTGCCAACACCGTCGATCCGCTGGGGGGCTCCTACGTTATCGAAAAACTCACCGATGAGATCGAAGCCCAGGCCCAGGAGTACTTGCGTAGGATCGAAGCCCTGGGCGGCATGGTGCGCGCCATCGAATCGGGTTACGTGCAGCGCGAAATCCAGCAGGCGGCCTACGAATATCAGAAAGCCATCGAGAGGGGCAACCGTGTGGTGGTGGGCGTGAACCAGTACGTGGATGAGACTAACTCTTCCGGCAGGGAAAGGCCGCAGGGCCGGACAGCGGGCCCTGCGCTACCTCCTTTCCGGATTGATCCCGAAATCGAGCGCACCCAGGTGGAGCGTCTGGCCAAGCTGCGAGCCCGCCGCGACGCCGCGCGCGTGGAAGCAACGCTCCGAGCCGTGGAAGAGACCGCGCGCACCGACCGCAACTTGCTGCCGGCTATCGTCGATGCCGTCAAGGCCTACGCCACCGTGGGGGAAATCTCCGACGCCCTACGCCGAGTCTTCGGCGAGTATCAGGAGTCGGTGGTGATTTGATACCGCAAGCCTTATTTGGTATGGTTTCGATATGGCGAAATGCAAGGTGCTGGCGTTCCTGCTGTGCGAGAATGCAACCAGAGGCCACGATGGGAAGGTCGCCCTTCAGGGCCTGTTCGATCGGATCATCGCACCGCGGACTCCCAGGGATGATAAGCTCTTCTTTGTTTATTATAAGATTGTTGTTCAAGAGCCGTGTACGATTACATTGAGAGTCTTTCATATCGACCAACCCATCAGTGAAATTGACAGGTACTGGCGTGATTCATTTTCACAGCTTGGCCCCGTGCAAGGGATTTGGGCCCTCACTACGAACCTTTTCAAGCAGCCCGGCGAATATGCACTTAAGTTGGAACAGGTCATGGAGGATTCAGAACCTGTCAATTTAGCGGACACACTTATGGTAGTCGATCAGGAGGGCGAATAGATGGCGACTAACACTGAGTTTGTGATAGTTGAAACCCCTTGGGCTAGGCCATCTGAGGAAGTAATTGCCAAAGGACGAACGCTTGGCGGCCGGTTGCCGGCTTACACCCTTTTGCTTGAGGACAGCGACTTCTTCAAGGGAAAATCCATTGCAGAGTTGGCCCGTGAACAGGGCGTGGGCCCTGTTAAGGACATCCGCGTTTTCGCAGGTGTCATCCCAGCCGATGAGGATGTGGACGAGATGCTTGCCGAAATCTACCGGCTCCGCGAGCCTTAGGCGGCCCACCCCATGGACGAAGTCATCCTCGACACCGATGTTTTCTCCTTCCTGCTTCGTCAAGAGGACACCCGAGCAAGCATTTATCGGCCCCACATTTTGGATCGAATTGTGGTTATCTCCTATGTCACTATTGGCGAACTCTACTTTTGGGCCGAAGGCAAGAAGTGGCAAGCAGAGAGGCTCAGACTCATGGAAGAAACGATCCGAGCGACGACCGTCGTCCGGTACGACTTGGATGTTTGTAGGACCTACGCAAGACTCAAATCTGCGTTAAGAAATCCAAGCGGTTCTCACAAAGTCATTGGTGATAACGACCTTTGGATCGCCGCTTGTGCCGTGAGGCACGGACTTCCCTTGATCACTCACAATCGTCGCCACTTCGAAGGTATTCCAGGCTTGAACATCATCTGCCAAGCTCCGCAACTCTAGGACTACGCGCAAAGGACAATTCATGTCTACCCTAACTTTTCTCGGCGCGACGGGCACGGTAACCGGTTCGAAGTATCTGCTGGAAGCCGGCGGCGAGCGCCTGATGGTCGATTGCGGACTCTTCCAGGGCGCCAAGGAGCTGCGGCTGCGCAACTGGAATCCACTGCCCGTGCCCGCTGCGAGCATCCAATGGCTCTTGCTGACGCACGCCCATCTTGACCACGTCGGTTACATTCCGCGATTGGTGAAGGACGGCTTTCGCGGACAGATCCTGGCGTCTTCGGCTACCGTGGACCTCGCCAAAATCGTGCTGCCGGATTCCGGCCATCTCCAGGAAGAAGATGCGGCTTTTGCAAACAAGAAAGGGTTCAGCAAACACGCCCCGGCCCTGCCCCTTTACACCTATGAGGAAGCCGTCAAGTCGCTCGAATACATCCGCGCGGTGAACGCGCTGGAGCCGCTGGAGATTTCGCCACACTTCACGGTACGCGGCTTTTTCGCGGGACACATCCTGGGCGCGCGCATGATCGAAGTGACGGTCCGGGAAAACGGAACCGCGAAAAAACTGCTCTTCTCCGGAGACCTGGGCCGCTTTCCGCAGTTAATCATTCCTGAACCCGTGGTGCCAGAAGACGGGTTCGATTACATGCTGCTGGAATCCACCTACGGCGACCGGCTGCATCCGAAGGGGGACATTGGCGCGCGCCTGGGTTCGATTGTGGAGGACACCGCCGGCCATGGGGGGACGGTGCTGATTCCCTCCTTCGCCGTGGGACGCACGCAGGAACTGCTCTACCTGTTTCGCGAG
>JBEKAD010000589.1:0-3959 GCA_050018435.1 Terriglobia bacterium | reverse complement strand
TCCGTGGATGAGGTCAACCGGAGACTCACACCTCTCCAACGCTGGTGGGCAAAAACCTGAGCGGTGCGCGGCCTCGCGGATTTGGAAATTCATCGCCTACGCACCTCTACCGAAAGCTCACGTTCCTTCGTATTCATTCGGAACGCATTTTCGAGCAGTGGACCACCCGCCCAACAACTATCCTCGCAAGAGCGCCAATTTTCAAGTCGGCAGATGGAAAGCGCCGGGTGGCGCAGCCATGGGGTTTGACGTCTGCGTCCCAAGCCTCGCGTTGCGACCTCTCGCGCTCGAGTGTTCGCCGCAGCCGAGAAGAGCAGGGGTTAGGAGCTAGGGGTTAGGGGTTCGGGGTTGGGGGCTCGGGGGGACCACGAAATCAAGGCCAGTCCTGCGCGGCGTGAAAAATCCGTGAGATTTCAACCGTGAGTCGTTTAAGCTGATACACCGTGCAGGTGGCGCAGACATTGACTCGTATGTCTGCATCCCGACATGCTTTCCCCTAGACAAGCCCAGCCTCTCGCGATAGGGTAATATCAGGGTTTAAGGGATGGAGAGAACCCATGACGGTGACTCTGAATTTTAAGCCGGAAATTGAAGCCGGGCTCCTGGCCCAGGCGCAAGCGAACGGAATGAGCGTGGAAGAATACGTTCTTTCGGTCGTGGAAGGGACGGTGCTACCTGCCGTAAAGAACCGGCTGTCGCCGGAGGAACGAGCAGCGGCGTTTGAGGCGTGGTCTGCCCGTCATCGTCCCACTCCCCCCCTGTCTGATGATGCGGTCAGCCGCGAAGCCATGTATGAAGGCCGAGAGCACTGATGCGTGTCCTCCTTGACACGAATATTCTGCTGCGCAGCGCCCAACCCAATCATCCCCTCTGCTCCCAAGCCACTCACGCCGTGTCGAAATTGCTACGGCAGAAAGACTCCGTTTTCTTTTGTCCTCAGAACATCGCGGAGTTTTGGAATGTCGCGACCCGCCCCACCGACCGGAACGGACTCGGCTTCTCGCATGAGGAAGTATCGCGGGAGGTCGCCAGCATTGAGGAGTCACTAACTCTGCTGCCCGACGTGCCAGCGATCTATACCGCGTGGAAACGCATCGTGTACGACTATAAAGTCCAAGGCGTCAAGGTCTATGACGCGCGGCTCGTCGCCGTCATGAACGTCTACGCTGTGGAAAGCATACTTTCCTTCAATAGTGCCGACTTCAAGCGCTATGACCTCGTTACCGCGCTGCTCCCTGCCTCCCTCCTCGCCTGAGGCCTTGGCGCGGGTGGCGTAGACATGGGGTTTGATGTCTGCGTCCCAAGCCCCGCGTTGCGACATATCGCGCCCGATGTTCACGGCAGCCGATATGAAAAACAGGTGCCGGGTGTCAGGTGTCGGTAAGGCCGGGATACGGGATTCGGGACACGGGACACGGCGATTGGCGATTGAGGATTGGCGATTGCCGATCGAGGACACACCAGGGGATGGGCGCGGGGTCGTACTATCCAGCCGATTCTTTATGGTGCCGTTCGGCGTGAGGACAGGTCCCTGCTGCCGTGGACGATGGTCAGGATTTCGATTCGTTCTCCCACTAAACGGTAAACGATGCGGTAACCCCAGATGAGCTTCATTTGGAGAGGAACTGCTTCTTCACTTCGTCGTGGGCGACGACGCGGCCCTGCTCGGCCGCCTCGATCCCCCTGGCAATTTTCTTCCGCACGTACATCTGATAGATCAAGTCGTCCCAGGAAGTCTCCTCGGGCAGGGCGTCGATCAACTTGTGGGCTTCTTCCCTTACTCCACCCATGTTCCTTCCTCCTTCACTTCAATCCTTTCTTCCAAAATCTATCACAAATACCGTCCGGGTGTTTACCAATCTCTGTCGATAACAGCGCTGGCGCGTGTTTCAGCGCACCGTTGAGGACATCAAGGCGCGCAACGCCGATGCGGACCCGGACGAGATTCAGCGCATCGTCGACGAGGCCGTCGGTGAGGTCCGCGCCGAACGTCGCGCCCAACCGAAGGTAAAGCCTGATGCGCGTGGTGCTCGATACCAACATCCTCGTCTCCGCCCTGATCGCCCCGGCCGGCAAGCCCGCCGCCATCTATAGCGCCTGGGTCGAGGGAAAATTCACGCTCCTGACCTGCGCGGCGCATCTCGACGAGTTGCTCGCCACGCTCGAAAAGCCGCGCGTCGCCGAACTCGTCAAGCCCTACAAGGCCGGGCGCTTGGTCAACCAGATCAAAAGGCTCGCCGAGGACGCGAGCCCCAAGAAGAGAAGATTCACCACAGAGGCACAGAGATCACGGAGAAGGATACTTTTGCCGAGGCTGGCGGTTCTTCAGTTTGTTGACCCATAGTTTTTATCTGCGTCCGCACTCCGTGACCTCTGTGCCTCTGTGGTGAATTCTTCTTGGGTTGCGGCTCTGCCGCTCTGTGCGAAGCGGGCAACGCCGACTATCTCGTGACCGGCGACAAGAGCGGGCTGCTTGCCCTCGACCGCCACAAAGCCACCCGGATCGTTTCCGCGAGTGATTTTGCCGCATTAGTCGCATGAATTCTCCATACACGGTGACTCTGAAGTTCAAGCCGGAAGTTGAAGCCGGACTACTGGCCCAGGCGCAACCGAGGGGAATGAGCGTGGAAGAATACGTTCTTTCGGTGGTGGAAGGCACGGTGTTACCTGCCGTAAAGAACCTGCTGTCGCCGGAGGAACGAGCGGCGGCGTTTGAGGCGTGGTCTGCCCGTCATCGTCCCACCGCTCCCCTGTCTGATGATGTGGTCAGCCGCGAAGCCATGTATGAAGGCCGAGAGCACTGATGCGTGTCCTCGTTGACACATATATTCTGCTGCGCAGCGCCCAACCCAATCATCCCCTCTGCTACCAAGCCACTCACGCCGTGTCGAAATTGCTACGGCAAGAAGACTCCGTTTTCTTTTGTCCTCAGAACATCGCGGAGTTTAGGAATGTCGCGACGCGCCCCGCCGACCGGAACGGACTCGGCTTCTCGCACGAGGAAGCGGTTAGCACAGCGCGGCGGAGCCGCAAAGGAAAATCAAAAGGCAAAGGGCAAAGGGTCAAAGTGAAAGGCCGTACGTTCAAAAATCCTTGCTCAAAAAAACAAGAAATTACGGTATGGCAATGCCGAGGTGCCCGAAAGCCCGCGTAGCGGGTGTCATCATGTAGCCCACGGCACCAGCCGTGGGTGAATCGGGAAAGGGAATGATTTTTTGAGCCCCGGCAGGGGCGACATCAGCACGATGGACCGCGCCGGACTCTGATGTCGTCCCGATCTGATCGGGACTCACACTCTGCGCTGCGTAATCCCACGGCGGTTCGCCGTGGGCCACATGATGTCGCCGCTAACGCGGCTTCCGATGATGCCGAAGCGGGTAGCACCGCGCGGGGGAGCCGCAACCAAACGATCGGGCTGTTCTTATTCTCGTAATACCTCAAATAGTACGAAAATCCTGCTAAAAAAACAAGATTTTACGGTATTGCAATGCAGAGTTAGGCGCAGTTTACCTTACTCTGCGCTTCTTAACATGATAACCTCAACATGTTTATTAACATCCAAGGACGAAAGGCCGCGGAGTAATCCGTCAGCCGACGGATAACTCCGCGCTACTGCTCCGAAAGCGGGGAGCAGTCAATGGTGTCCCTGCGGGGAGCCCCGTACCATCGGGTAGCGGGGCGAGCGGGTGCGCGTCTGCTTGCTCGGCCCTGTCGATTGCAGCCGCGGGTTAGCCCCAATCCTGTTCACTTAGTTGTCGTCACGGATTAGGGAATCTAATTGCGGGCGAAGCCCGCCTTGGACTGCGGTAGCAGCAGCTACCGCCTTCCGCCTTCGGCTCATACGGCCAAGGCGCAAGGGGCGGAGGAAGAAAGGCGGTAGCTGCTGCTACCGCAGTCCAAGGCGCTTCGCGCAAGGCCATTTGAAAACGCCCGCTAAGTGAACAGTATTGGAACTAGCC
>JBEKAD010000588.1:0-3963 GCA_050018435.1 Terriglobia bacterium | reverse complement strand
TGGCGGAGCACCTCATCGATCACAACTTCCAGCTTGTCGATCATGACGGCCAGCCGACGCGCTGGGCCATCTTCAACCCGGAAAATCTCAACCACAACTTCGCTTGGCGCGGGGGGCGTGGGACAAACTCCCTGAGCATCCTGACGTACATGAAAGTAGCCGGGCACATCACCGGCGACCCCAGATTCGCGGCCGCTGCGCGCTGGCTGATCGAGCAGCATGCTTACGCGGCGAATATCCTGATCCCTAAGGCGGACACCGGTCCCGGCTCCGGCAACCAATCGGATGACGAGATGATCTTCATGAACTACTACAACCTCATCCGCTACGAGACCGACCCCGTCCTGCGGGAGACTTACGCTTTGGCCCTGTACAAGCATTGGCAGTGGGAGCGGCCCGAGTTGAATCCGTTTTTCGATTTTATTTATGCCGCCAGTTGCCGCGGGCAGACCACCCAAGACGCGTTCGGCAAGGAAGACCTTTCCCCCAAAGATAACGGATGGCTGGAGGAGTCGGTGGACTCGCTCCAGCGCTTCCCGTTTGACCGTATCGACTGGCGCTTGATCAACAGCCATCGCCAGGACATCATCCGCCTGGCCGATTACATCGATCTGGGACGCGATATCGGCGCCGCCGGCTACCGGGTAAACGGCAAAGTCCTGCCCATTGATGAACGTTGGGTGGGTCACTGGGGCCACGATCCATGGGAGCTCGATGAGGGCAGCGACGGCAGGACTCTCGCCGATGGCGGGGCCTTTCTGCTCCCCTATTACATGGGCCTGTATCATAAATACATCCAGGAGTGAGCCATGAAATGTTCCATCATTCTTCTCGCGCTGCTGTTGGCGCCGCCTCTGTGTGGCGCGGAGCAACCCTTTATCGAGTCCGAGCTGATCTTCCCCCTGGGGACGCTTCACGCCCACTCCTCCTCGATTGTGCAATTGCCCAACGGCGACTTTTACGCGTGTTGGTACAAGGGTTCCGGCGAGCGTACGGCCGATGACGTGAAAGTCGAGGCTTCGCTACTGCGCCGCCACAGCCGGAGGTGGTCCACGCCCTACACGCTGGTGGACCAGCCCGATTTCCCCGACACCAATCCGGTGCTTTTCATGGATTCGCACCAGCGCCTCTGGGTGATATGGTCCACCGTCCTGGCCCATCACTGGGAGACGGCGCTGCTCCGCTACAAGATCGCCTTCCACTACCGGAACCTTACCGCACCGCCGCGATGGGACGTGAACGACCCGCTCCTGTTCATCCCGCGCAACTTTGCCGCGGCGGTAAAACGGGACACCGCACCGTGGCTCACGCACCTGCCCGCCGGACGCGATGGCGATGAGGCGAAGCACGCCATCCAAATGGCCTCCGATGAGTACTTTTCCCGCATGGGTTGGATGGGCCGCAACCAGCCCCTTGAACTTCCCTCGGGCCGCATTCTGGTCCCCTTGTATTCCGACGGCTATAACTTCTCGCTGTTGGCCATCACCGACGACGGCGGCAAGACCTGGACCAGCAGCGAACCCATTGTTTCCATGGGTGGCGTGCAGCCCAGCCTGGTACGAAAGCAGGACGGAACCATCGTCGCCTTCATGCGGAACAATGGCCCTCCGCCCCGGCGCGTGATCGGGGCGGAGTCCAAGGACGACGGCATCACGTGGTCCACGCCCACCTATACCGACATCCCCAACCCGGGCTCCAGCATGGAAGTCACCGGGTTGCGTGATGGACTCTGGGTGCTGATCTGCAACGACACCGAGCGCGGCCGCCATTCGCTCCTGGTCGCAATCTCGGACGACGAAGGCCAAACCTGGAAGTGGTGCCGACACCTGGACCGCGACACCTCCGGCAAGAACCCCGGCTCTTTCCACTACCCAACCCTGATCCAGGCGCACGACGGCAGCCTGCACGCAACCTACAGTTACACCCCGAGCGGCCTAAAACGGGGAGAGCCTTCGCAGTCCATCAAGCATGTCCATTTCAACGTCGAATGGGTGAAGCAGGGAGAGTGAGACCTACTAACTACCTTTGTTTCTATCAACATCCTTTCAGGAAAACTGTAACCTGTTTGTTTTCATCAACATCTGTTCAAGCCCGCAAACTGACATTTTTTCTACATTTGTTTTCAATAACATCTGTATACTTACCTTCATTTTGAGGCCCCTTTTTTTGCAACCCCCGGGCAACTCAATTAGGTTAAGTGGTTTAATTTCAATGACTTGGTAGTTTGGGTGGGTCGTGGGGAATTTTCCTAACTGCCTTTATTATCAACAACATAGTTTGAGGAAAACCGTAATGTGAAATAATCCCGTGATGAACAAAAGCATTTCATCCGTCAGCCGACGGACAAAGCCGCAGAGGGCGCAAAGAAAACAAAGCACTTATTCTTCGCAGTCTTAGCGCCGTGGGGTCTTTGCGTGAGATTGTTTATTTTTTCACAGCTTCGACAGCCGTGGGAAGCGGCAAAGGACATACGCTCGGCCATCAACTGTTCGCACTGGGGAGGCGGCTAAAAGGTCTTGGGCCTTCCGGCTATAAAAGTATGGGCTGGGTACACGCCCAGCCCCAGTGTTTCAGACCGTAGGAAACTGGACAAACTTACTTCCGCTGCCGGCGCTTCCGAAGCATCCCCAACCCAATCAAACCGCTGCCGAGCAGTGTGAGTGTGCCTGGCTCGGGCGTAGGAGAGGTGGTGCCCAGGATCTGGAACGAGTTGGAACCCGTGCCCTCAACATACGTCGTGGGGTCATAAACAAACAAGTTGTCGTTCATGTTGCCGCCCCAGTTCGTGTAAGCGGTGGACGGGCCGTTGTTGATGTCCCAGTCGGCACCGACGCTATAGGTGGGGCCCTCCGAGGTCCGCGCGTTCTGCAACACGAGGTAGTACGTGCCACTTGCCAGGCTGACGTTGGGCAGAATAAAATTCTCCGAGTATATGTCATAGTATGTGCCATCCAGATCAAAAGGAGAGAGGCCAGCGAGCTTCGTGTTGGTCAGGCTGGCGGCGGTGGCGCCGGGCAGAAGCGGGCCCGTTCCTAAAATCCAAGAATTTGGCAGAGTGGACACGATCGCCCAATCCACAGAAATCGGTGTGTAGTCTTGACCCACCCACTCGCCAAACTTCACTTCCATCAGCGTGGAATCCCCCGACAAGGTGAAGGAATCCGCAACAGCATCACCCCACCCTGAAGTGATGTCCCAAGAGTTAATGGTTCCGTTCACCGCACCGTTGTCGTAGAGAATAGTCATAGGAGTAGCCGATGCTGGAACGGCGAGCATGGCCATCATGACCCCAAACAGCACGACCGCGAGAACACGTACACCCACGTAAGCGCGAAAACCCATTTTATAGACCTCCCCCCGCAGACTATTCACCGGGGATGAACAGAGCAGATTCTATGCCAAACTTCCGCGCCCTTGCCAGCGAAAATGGCAGCCGGTCCCTTGGCGATGTAAGCGATTGAAAATAAAGGCTGTAATTCAAATCGACCAGCCTATGGGGTGTCGGTTCGGCGCCGATCACGGCGAGCGTTAGGGTCGATCACAATGAAAGTTCCTGCATGATTTGTGTAAAGTCTTGCGACCGCCCACCGCCGCAGGGCAACTGAGGCGGCGGGAGGCGCTCAGGCTGCGCCTGCTTGGCCCGCAGCAAGCGTCGCACGGACCTAGTACGTCAGGACAAGCCTGGCCGATCTTGTAAGCTGAAAGGAGCTTGCCCTGTAATTGCTCACACAACAGGTACCCGACCAGACGTGGGAAGGAGCAATCCGACGGGCAAAGCTCTGCGAGGCGAACCCGCGAGCCGTAGTGACCGCAAACCCGATACGGCCCCGTTAGCGCCAATACTGTTCACTTAGTTGTCGTCACGGATTAGGGAATCTAATTGCGGGCGAAGCCCGCCTTGGACTGCGCTAGCAGCAGCTACCGCCTTCCGCCTTCGGTTCATACGGCAAAGGCGCAAGGGGC
>JBEKAD010000587.1:0-3970 GCA_050018435.1 Terriglobia bacterium | reverse complement strand
TCCCAGTAGAGGTCATGATATTCCATGGAGAGCCGCTGGAGAACGGAATGGGCACGTATCCATTGCCCGGAAGCCTTCTCGTCGGAGACAGTTATGGTGGCCACGTGTCCGTCCCACGTTACTTCCGCATGATCTAAACCAACGCTCCGCTTGGTACAGACATTCTCGACCACAATGTGCCCGCCCCGAATCAAGATCGCATCACAGTGTGCAGAGTCACCGGACAGCACGCGTGGCTGCATCCCCTGCGGAGCGCCTAGTGCCAAAGCAATACCAACAACGGTTGCAAACAGCGAGTTCATAGCCGTCTTCCCTTGCCACAAAGTATTACACGGCGGGTAGCCACAGTCAGCGTAGTTCTGACTGTGGTTCTTCCTTGCCTCACCGCGACGGGGCGTCATCCCACGGCTCCGCAGGCTCGCTTTCAAGCCTTTCAAATTCCTGTTCGATGGCCAGCACCCGACGGCTGCGATTGGCCGCCTCCGCCGCGCGAGCCAACACGCGGTCACTTTCCCGGAGTTTCGAAGCGATGGCTTCGGCGACATATCGCGAGCGGTTGCGGGCTGAGACTCGTTTGACGAATTGAGCTGCCAAGTCCGCGGGCAGACTGAAGGTCATTTTTCTTGTCGCCATAATGCCACAATACTATGTTTGTGCTGAGTTGGTAGCGCGGACCCCGTTTTTGGGGTCCGAGGTTCTTCCTTCGCAAAAACCGAAAATCTCAAAGACGCACGCCTGCCCTCAGGTTCTGGAGCGCGAGTCGCAGGAAGAACCGCAGACCTCAAAGGCGGAGGTCTGCACTACACCGGCCCAGTCGCCGCGGGGATTGATGATGCAAGCTACTTTTGAATCTTGACCAGCAGAGAATTCATAGACCCCGAGCGGAAGCCTTCCAGGTCAAGGGTGACGAACTTGAATCCGAGTGATTTGAATATGTCGACGAACTGGCGGGTCATGGCGGGGTCAAGGGCGCGCGGCAATTCCTCGAGAGAAATCTCGATGCGCACCAGTTCTTCATGATAGCGCACGCGGAACTGGCGGAACCCCAGGGCGCGCACGGCTTCTTCGCCCTTCTCGACGACGGCCAGCCGCTCCGGCGTTACTTCAATTCCATAAGCGATCCGCGAGGAAAGGCACGCGGAGGCGGGGCGGTCCCACACCGGCAGTTCAACCTGGCGCGAGAGTTCGCGAATGTCGGCCTTGGTCAGGCCCGCATCCAGGAGCGGGGTCAAAACCTTGTGCTCGCGCGCGGCTTGCTGGCCGGGGCGCCAGTCGCCCAGGTCGTCTTTGTTGATACCGTAAGCCACGGCGGCAAAGCCGCGACGCCCGGCCATTTCGTCGAGTTTCACGAAAAGTTCATCCTTGCAGAAATAGCAGCGGTCCGCGTTGTTGGCGCGATAGCTCGGATTCGCAAGCTCGTCGGTCGAGATAAACTCGTGGGGGAAATGGCAGTGGGCAACACACTTCTCCGCTTCCGCGCGGTCGCGTGCGGAGTAGCTGGCGCTTAGGGCCGTCACCGCCAACATGCGTTCACCCAACGCATGATGCGCCGCGTAGGCAAGGTAGGCGGAATCCACACCGCCCGAGTAGGCGACAATCAGCGATGGCAACGTGCTCAGTTGCTCTTCCAACCTTTGTTGTTTGGTTTCCAGTTCGCCCATACCCGCAACCACATTTCTAGAATAGCGCGAGCGCGGCTAACTCTCAACCCACAACGAAAGAACGGTAGCGCGGACCTGTTCTGTAGGTCCGCGGCTTCTTCTTGCCCTTAGGGGACGAGCCGCGGACCTACAGGATAGGTTCGCGCTACAGGAATGCTCATTGAATCAGCAACGGTTGCATGGGCGCATCGCCGTTGGTCTCGCTCTTGATCAGGCAGGCTGCCGCCACTTGGTCGCCCTCTTCGAGGTTAATCAGGCGCACGCCCTGTGCGGAGCGTCCGCTCTCGCGAATCTCGCTGGAATCGAGGCGGGTGATTTTGCCTTGCTGGGAGATGATCATCACTTCCGAGTCTTCCGTAACGCTCAGGACGTTCACCACCTTGCCGTTACGCTCGGCGGTTTTGACGTTGATGACGCCCTTGCCGGCCCGCGACTGTAAGCGGTACTCGACGATGGCGGTGCGTTTGCCGTAGCCCTTCTCCGTGACCGAGAGGATCAATTCCTTTTCGCCCACGATTTCCATGCCCACAATGTAGTCGCCTTTGTCGAGATCCATGGCATAAACGCCGTAGGCGGCGCGGCCCATGTCGCGCACGTCGGCCTCAGGAAAGCGAATGGCCATGCCTTCGTGCGAGGCCAGGAAGATATTGTCGCGTCCCGAAGTCAGCTTCACGGCAATGAGTTCATCGCCATCTTCAATTTTCATAGCGATAATGCCGCGCGAGTTGGGATTGGAAAAATCGGCCAAGCGGGTCTTCTTGATGATGCCCTGGCGCGTGACCATGGTGATGTAGCCTTCCGCGGCCAGCGTCTCGCCATCCACGGTCACGTCTTTCGGCTCTTCGGGCAGCTCCTTCACGGCCACGACCGCCGCGACCTTCTCCTCCTTCGAGAGGTTGACAAGATTCAAAATGTGCTTGCCCTTGCCGGCGGCGCCCACATCGGGGATTTCGTACACCTTCAGCCAGTAGAGTTTTCCGGTGTTGGTGAACACCAGGATGTAGCTGTGGGTGGAGGCGATGAAGAGGTTTTCGACGAAATCCTCGTCGCGCGTCTTCATCCCCAGCCGGCCCTTGCCGCCGCGCCCCTGCTGGCGATAGGTGCTGACCGGCGTGCGCTTGGTGTAACCGGAATGGGAGATGGTGATGACCACGTCCTGGACGGCGATCAGATCCTCTAACCGGATCTCCTCCTGCTCTTCGATGATTTCCGTGCGCCGCGCGTCGCCGTACACTTTCTGGATTTCCCGCAGCTCATTAACGATGACTTTCTTCAGCACCTTGTCGCTGGCCAGAATTTCCTGATACTCGGCAATCTTCTTCTGGAGCTCTTCGAACTCCGCCTGGATCTTGTCGCGCTCGAGAGCGGTCAGGCGCTGCAACTGCATTTCCAGGATGGCCTGCGCCTGGCGTTCGGAAAACTCAAAGCGGGTCATTAACCCGGCGCGCGCTTCGGCGGGAGTCTTGGAGGCGCGAATCAGCTTAATGATGGCGTCAAGCTGCGAAAGCGCCTTGAGAAAACCTTCCAAAATATGGGCGCGCTCCTGCGCTTTGCGCAGATCGTATTCCGTCCGGCGCCGCACCACATTGACGCGATGGTCAATGAACTGTTGCAGCGCGTCAGTTAGCGGGAGCGTGCGCGGCTGGCCGTGGACAATGGCCAGCATGATCATCCCGAACGTCTCCTGGAGCTGCGTATGCTTGTAGAGATTGTTCAGAATCACTTCCGGTTGCTCGCCGCGCCTCAACTCGATGACCATCCGCATGCCATCGCGGTCCGATTCGTCGCGGACGTCGGAGATGCCCTCGATTTTCTTGTCCTGCACCAACTCTGCAATGCGCTCAATAACCCGCGATTTGTTCACCTGAAAGGGAATCTCGGTGATGACGATCTGCACCTTTTCCTTGCCCGGACGCTCGATGGCGGCCTTGGCCCGCATGGTGAACTGGCCGCGGCCGGTTCGGTAGGCGTCTTTGATCCCGCTCTTGCCGTAGATGTAGGCGCCGGTGGGGAAGTCCGGGCCGGGAACGAGGGCCAGCACCTCGTCGATGGAAGCGGTGGGTTTGTTCAGCAGCAGGATGGTGGCCTCGATGATCTCCGTGAGGTTGTGAGGCGGAATCTTGGTGGCCATCCCCACCGCGATCCCATCCGATCCGTTGATCAGCAGGCCGGGAACCCGCGTGGGCAGGACGGTGGGCTCCTCCGTGGACTCGTCGAAGTTGGGAATGAAATCCACGGTGTCTTTCTCGATGTCCGCCAGCATCTACTCGGCCAGCCGCGCCAAGCGGCACTCCGTGTACCGGTAGGCC
>JBEKAD010000586.1:0-3983 GCA_050018435.1 Terriglobia bacterium | reverse complement strand
CGGTATTTTCGGGAGGCGCTTTTCAGTACACGATATCCAGGGATAGGTCGTAGAAGCGATGTTGGAAGCCGGCGTAGTCGCCGAAGTAGGGCGACGTGACGGTGCTATACACATCGCGGAAGTTGCCGTGGTTCGTGAGATTGAAGACGCGGACCGAGCCCCGCAGGGTGTGTTTACGCACCCAGGGGATGAAAGGAATCTGGAAATCCTTGGAGGTCTGCAAATCAAGAGAAAGGAAGGTGGGGAAGCGGCGGCTGTTGGGAGGCCCGACGTAATTCTGCAATTCGTCGAAAAGGGAAAAGGGGAAGCCCGAGTGCCAATCGAGCAGCGGGCTGACGATGAACTTTTGCGGAAGCTTGAAGCGCCCCCAGGTCACGACGCGGTCGGGGACATTGGTCGGGAGCGTACCGAACAGATTCGGTTCGATAACCGGCTGCTCGTAGGGAACGAAGACGGCGGCCATGGTGTTCAGGTCGCCGCGCGCCTGACTGTTGACGTAGGAAATATTGAAATCCGCCTTGTCAGAAGGCCGCACGCGCAGCGTGGCTTCGAACTCGTGGTAGCGTGACGCGCCCAGGTTCGAAAGCAGCAGCAAGCCACTGGTCGGCGAAAGGACTTCCGGATTGACGGTGAACTGATTATAGGTGCGGCTGGCCAGGAAGCTGACCCGGGCGATGATATCAGGGCGTATTTCCTGATCGAATTCCGTGTTCCAGGTGATGTTGTAGGGGGTGCTTCCCAGCCGCGTTCCAGAGGGAACAATGCGGCCATTTTCCCCAAATTCCTCGTAATAGGGGCTATAGACAATGGGCGGACCAAGCGCCACTCCGTTCGTGTCGAAAAGGGTAACTTGCCGGGTGGGATTTTGGGTGAAATCTCCGGCGAGCAGCGGGAGGCGGTCATAGAAGACGCCGACGCCGCCGCGGAAAATAGTCCTGCCCTTTTTGCTCGGCGAGAACACAAAGCCTCCGCGCGGCGAAATGGCCGCGGGTTCACCGAGCGTCTGGCCGGAAATCCGCAGCCCATAATCGATGGAAAGGTAGCTGTTGAAAATCCAGTGGTCCTCGGCAAAGCCGGCGAGTTCCGTGTCGGAGATGGTGAATTGGCCGGCAGGTCCAAAATCAATTTCCCCCGCCAAAGAGTTGTCAGCCCGCAGCAGTTGCACCGGGCGGGACGAGCTGGTTCCCTGATACGCGCGGTGGACGACGTCGCCCCCGACCTTGAAATCGTGCCCGCCGTGCCAGTGTTTGCGGGGGAGAAGGTAGCTTTCCTGCACCTCCTGCTGAGTGCTGGCGCGTGTCCAAGCGTTGAAGAAGTTGCCCTCCCAGCCCGTGGGAGTTATCAGCAAGTCCTGCGCGCCTTGGCCGTGCGAATAGCTGTCAAAATCCGTGAATTGCGCCAGGGTGGTCAGTATCCCGCCGCCTTTGAACAGATAGTGATCGTGCCCCCCGATCGAGTAGCCGCTCTGCGCGTAGTCGGCGGAAGCCGTCTGCGGAATGAGGCTATTGATGTTGTCATACTGCCGGCGGACGGGGAAAAGTTTGACGTTGACGCTCATCAAGTGCTGGGGCGAAAAGGTGTAATAGAAATCCGAGAACGAAGTCCATCCTTCCTTACGGTTTTCGTTGTGCGGCCAAGCCAATCCCCGGACGGGCTCGGCGGAGTAATCGTAGGTGAAGGCTTCAGAAAAGGTGAACTTGTCCCCCAACAGCGGCCCCGAGAAGAAAAGGCGCGGGGAGTCGTCCTCGATTCCCACCAGGTGCCCGGAGCGGAAGCGCGGTGTGGGCACAAAATCATTCAACTCATACTCCCATCGGCTCGAGGGGGCTTTGGTTTGGACGGTCGTAAGCCCACCGGAAAAACGCCCGTACTCGACCTGGTAGGCGCTCTTGAAAACGTCCACCGATTCCACCGCGTCGAGGGGAACGTCAATGGAGAAACTGCCGGTCACCGGATCAAGCGTTTCGGCATTATCCACCAGCAGCGTTCCCTGGTTCTCAATGACGCCCTTGATGGACAATCTGCCATCCGGGGCGCGAATTACACCCGGAATCATCGGCAACGCGGCTTTGAACTTCTGCACCACGAGGGGCAGGGATTTGATCTGCTGGTTGCTCAGGGTTGCAGGGGGAGCCGCCGCCTGCGCCGTGGCCTTGGGGGCTTGGGCGGTGACTTCCACCTTCTGGTGGAGGACAACCTCGTAAGGAAGCACCATCTGGAGGGATATCGGTTCCTCGCTTTCGCTAATCTGGATGCCCCTCTTGGCGATCGGTTCGTAACCCACCGCGGCACAGGTCACCCGGTAGGTTCCTGGAATCAGCCCGGTAAACTCGAAAGCCCCACGATCACCCGTGGTTACCGGACGCCCCTGCTCGGGCATAGTTCGGCCCCGCAAGGTGCAGACCGCGCCCGCAATGGGAGCGCCGTTCGCGTCTACAACTTCCCCTCGAAGCGTCTGAGTGTCAGGAAGGGCCCCTTGAGCGGTGAATGGGATGCTCAAGACAAACAGTAGGGCCAAGCCGACACGCTTTAAGCGTGGCCAATGGTGAAACATCAATTACTTTGGATGCGCGGATTTCGGGCACGTCAATCAGCAATTATACTTTGAATTGCCGTCATGACGCCACGACGATTGTCAAATAGGCAGCGGCAAGGCCAACACCGGTCTGGGATAATACTATAGCCATCAGGAAGGGTACAACCGCTCGGCGTTATGTAGCGCTCACCTTTAGGTCAGTACGAGATGACACCGCACGAGATGACACCGCACTTTACAGCCGACTCCCCGAGAGTTAACATACGGTTCAATGGTCGAGAAATAAGCCGCCGAGTACGACCTGCCCAGACGCCAGGAGGTCCGTATGGTGGACGATGACGAAACCCAAACAGACGTCGAGCCCGACTTTGGTCATGATCAAAAGGAAAAGCGCAAAGGGAGCAAACTCTCTCCCGGAGAGGTGCTGGTTGGCCGTTACGGGATCGAGCGTCTTATTGACAGCGGGGGAATGGGGGAAGTCTACCATGCTTACGACATGCGTTTGAAATGCACGGTGGCGCTCAAGAGGATCAAACCGGATCTCCTCCGGGACCCGCAATTCCGTAAGCGTGTTGCCCTCGAAGTCCAAGCCGCGGCAGTCATAAACCATCCTGCCATCGTGCGGGCCATCGACAAATACGATGATGGCCATGATACGGTCTTTATTGCTTACGAGTTTGTGCAAGGTGAAACCTTTGACGCCCGGCTCGGTGAGGAGGCGTTTGCGCTAAACCAGATTCTGGACATCGGCATCGAAACCGCGGAAGCCTTAGCGGCCGCGCATGCGAAGGGCTTTATTCATCGTGACCTCAAACCCAAGAACCTCATGCTGGTGAGCCAACCGGATGGATCCCGCCACGTGAAAATTCTGGATTTTGGCTTGGCAAAGAAAGTAAAGGTCGTTTCCGAACCGGCCCAAGTCGAGGGCGGCGAAACACCGTTCACGGACATAACCAAGTCGGTGGCGATGATTATTGGCACCCCTGATTACATGTCCCCCGAGCAGGCCTTTCCCAAACCGGTAGATTTTCGGACCGACATCTACTCGTTGGGGCTCGTTTTGTATGAAATGGCTGCGGGCTATAATCCGTTTGCGGGGAAAGATTCCAATTCGTCTCGCATGCGCGTCCTGGAAATGCCCACTCCCCCTCTGCCTAATTTAACCACCAACAAACCGGAATATCTTGAATTCGACCGCATTCTGCGCAAATGCCTTTCGAAGCAGCCCGAAGAACGGTATCCATCGATGAGCGGACTGCTCGCGGACCTTACCAAGGTTCCAAGTGCCCCTCTGCCGAACCCCGGCCCTGTAATCCTCTCATCGCTGCGCTGGTGGTACCTCGCACTGTTCTGCGGAATTCAGGTCGGCTATCTCGCGATGTACGCAGCGGCGTTTTTCTATCTGCCCGAGAATGCTCACCGCTTGCCGCCTTTTCTGCTGCCTTAC
>JBEKAD010000585.1:0-3985 GCA_050018435.1 Terriglobia bacterium | reverse complement strand
GGAGGCGCTCAACGGCCGGCAACTGCAACTCCTTTACGGCGCCGAGAGCGCAACCGTTCGAGAAGTCGAATTTATCACGCGATTGATGCCACTGGAAGTGAAGGTGTTTGCGACCAGCCGAAAGTGGGAGAGCGCATGGCCGACAGGAAGAGGATACGCCGGCGAGTAAATATCCCCCGCAAGGCCGGGGGCTTTACGGTTGCTGGCCCCTCAGAGCAGGTAGCCAGGGTGTCGCCGCGGCGATACCGCGGCTGCCCGCTCATTGGCGCAATGACCCGATCGCCCGATTCCTAGCCTCCCAGTTGCGACGCGAGTATGCACCACAAGGCGAGGCCCAGTCCGACCGCAAAGTGCGGTTGGACGAAGGCGAAATAGATGAGAAAGATGAACCAGGGGATGAATACCAGGGGGGCGTGGTGAAAAACGTAGTCGGTAATCAACAGCAGGATGAACGCACCAAAGGCGCCGACCACGCACCCCAGGAAACTCGGTGCCCCGAAATGCTCGGGACGAACCCAAAAACGATGAATACCCAGGGCAATGAAAAAGGCTCCCGTCACGACCATGCCGAGCGCAAAGCCCTTCTCACTCAAGAACCAGTGCTTGCAGTTCGTTATCCCTTGCCGGAGAGCATTCATCATAGTCATCCTGGCGAAAGGTGTTTTCCCTGCCCCGCGCCGCAGGCGCCGTGGGGTGCGGCCGCGAAGCTGCCGCCTTCCCCGATCGCAATTCGAAGGCGCAAGGGCCTCGGCGCGAGCTGAAGGCGGTAGGTGGCGCTACCGCACTCCACGGTGGGCTGCGCCCGCTGGGTTTCATAAGCGCATGATTGCAGACGACCCCTTTCTGACATCACCGATAGCCGTTCTTCAGTTATCCAAACTCGGGAGTGGAGAAACATCATGGCCAAATCCGGTTTGACCAATCCCTTTATCGCCCAGGCAGAGCATGTTTTGAGGCAAGTTTATCTGCCGCGCATCGTAAGTTGCCTCAAACAGCTTTCACCCGAACAGATCTGGTGGCGGCCCAATGCGGCTTCCAATAGCGTGGGAAACCTGGTGCTCCACCTCACGGGCAATGTGCGCCAGTGGATTATTTCCGGCTTGGGCGGCGTACCGGATGTCCGCCAGCGTGACTCGGAGTTTAGCGAGCGCGGTCCCTTACCCCGGCGGGTTTTGGTCGGCCGCCTCCGTAAGACCGTCGAGGAAGCGTGCCGTGCGCTGGGCAAGCTTACGCCCGAAGATTTGGCGCGCGTTCACACCATCCAGAAGTTTCGCGTGACGGGAATGGAGGCCACCTTCCACGTCGCCGAGCACTTCTCCCATCACGCGGGGCAAATCATCCTGCTGACCAAGATGCTCACGGGAAGCGACCTGAAGTTTACCCAGCTTCCGGGGGAGAAAAAGGAGAAATCTCGATATCTGCCAGCGTGGTAATGGCGCGGAGGGTGCTACCGGAGCACGTGCACCTGCCTGGCTTGAAAGACGAGCGTGCCTGCCGGAATGGTGACCCCGTTGATGGTGAGCGCCTGGGGCTCGTAGTAGGGCATGCCCTTGACCAGTAGGGTGTTCAGTGTGGTTATGCCACCCAATCCCGTCACATTAACAAAAGCCGTCTGGTTATTGGTGACGACGTAGATGGGGGTTCCGTTCAACAGCGCGCAGCAGGGAGTGAGAACGAAGACGCCGGTTGCGTCGTCCGACCCGATCTGCAACATGGAACTCATCGTCCCCTGCATCGACTGTAATTTCAGATAAATCGCTGTGGGTTCGACGGTAAAGGGCAAGGGCGAGACCGTTCCCACAGGGGTGGGAGGTCTGGTGTAAGCTCCGTGTACGATGATCTCCTGACCCACGGCCATATTCCGCGGCCCAAAGGAAAGGTTGGCAAAGTTCGGTCCCAGAGCGGAGACATTATAGGTAGGGTTGGAAGTAAGGTCGACTTGGTAAATGCTATCCATCAGCAGCGTGGAGGTATCATCGGGCTCGGCGTCATGCACCCACAGATTGAGTTGCGTAGGATTCCCGGCCGGATCCGTCTTAATTGAAGCAATCGGGCCGATCAGAGCCGTGCTGGGGGTCACCCCCGATTCAGAGGGGAAGGGGTTCTCAATCGCCTGGACTTCTACCGTCTTTGCCGCCAGGTTCCCCTGGCTGTCCAGAATAGCGTCGACTTCCACATAGCTATTGGGGAGGAGGTGGCCGAGGTCGGCAAAACCGATTTTGCTGGTGGTGGCGGTTAGATTCATTGGCAGGTTCGGAGCGTCCGCCGTGGACGGTGAGAGGACTTGCATCGAGAAGCTTCCCGTGTAGGTGGGATTCGATGTGCTATTGGTAGTCGTTATGCTCCTTACAAATCCCCACAGGTCGTCCAGTTCGGCAAATCCATTGGGATTGATGGCGCCCGTCGGGCTGGTAGCTGACAACTGCGTGAGGTTGACCACGGAGGTGACCTGCCCGTTAAGGTTCCCCGAAGAATCCGTCGCGAGCATCCGCAGGACATCAAAATCCAGAACTATGACGTTGGCTTGCCCGGCGGTGATGACCAGAGGGGGATTGATCGAGAAGCTGGGCTTGGAGTTCGTGAAGGTCGTGGTGTAGTTACGCACCGGCGGGCTCAGGGTCGGGTCATAAGCTGCTATCAGCGCAAGCTCATAATCAATATTCGCCTGATTGTAGCTCCCCGCCCGAACGGGATACGAGTACAGGATGGTGCTGAAATCGCGAAGCTGTTGCAGGTTCAGGCGGATTTCCGGGGCATAGGAGGGTGTGGTCGTGATGTACCCCGCGTTGGACCCACCCTCCACAGGAGTAAAACTCAAATTCTCGACAACGACACTGGCGGAAATCGCATTGCAAATCGGCACGTCGTGCACAATGGTTATCAAGGTCCCATTGCCTGGGTTGGGGTTGGTGGGCGTCGTAGTAGAGCAGCTTGTTAAAACTCCAGCGACCAGTACCACTCCAATAATCTTCGCCAGCCTACTTTGGGGCGTCCGTCTCAAGAGTCTCCTTCAGTTTACGTCTGGGATTGGCACTCAGCCGCGGCAACCTGGGGATCCCGGGTTACGCCCCGGTGGTTCTCAACACAGACCTGCGCCTCTTCCTCAGATGATGTTAGCCAGCCATGGGGTTTTCCGCATGCTGGGGCCACAAAGCCAGGATTCCGATAAATACAGTGAATTGACCGCAGAAGGCAAGAGGAATTCCACTGACGAGGCACCCTGTGCACTCGTGGCAGGGTGCTTGAACGCCCCTCCCGGGCCCCGCGAATCGCCTTCAGCTCCCGGCTGCCCAAATCAGCCTAACCTTCGAACCCTCAACGCCACCCTGCCGCAGGTTACCCCCCCGCGTAGACTGTAATGGGGACGAGCCGGTTCATAGATCGTCACAGCAAAAAAAATCCCTGGTCCCCTCCCACTATTTCTGCTCGGCTTTACGGCGGCGGATAAAGGCCGGCACGTCCAGATCGTCCTCCTGAATTTCCGTGGTCACATGGGGGGGTGGCGCTTCCACCGGCAGCTTCTCTTTCTTGGCCATCATGTTCTTAACGCTTTGTTGCGCCGTGCGCACCGCCGGGGAAATTACTGACAAAGGTTTAATACCCATCCTTTCGGACTTAATACCGGTAGCAATCACCGTTACCTTGACGGCGTCTCCCATCGACTCATCGTGGACCGCGCCAAAGATAATGTTGGCGTTTTCCGCGGCGGCTTTCTGCACGATGGTGGAAGCCTCATGCACCTCATACAGTGTAAGCTTGTTCGAGCCGGTAATGTTCAGCAAAATGCCGTGCGCGCCGTTGATGCTCGCATCCTCGAGCAAGGGGCTGGCCATGGCGCGGTTCGTCGCCTCCACGGCGCGATTTTCTCCGCTGGCCACCGCCGTTCCCATTACGGCATAGCCCATGCCTTCCATAATCGTCTTTATGTCCGCAAAGTCACGGTTAATAATCCCGGTGATGGTAATAATGTCGGATATTCCTTGCA
>JBEKAD010000584.1:0-3989 GCA_050018435.1 Terriglobia bacterium | reverse complement strand
CCCGCCGCGCCCTCCGGCGGTTGCGCCGGCGGCGCCCTATCGTCGCCTCCTGCTGGAAGCAAAGTACGTTGCCGTTTTGAAGGTTCTATGAATGTCACTGTATTATGCAGAACTCAATAGTGGGTCTCCACGCTCCACGGTCAGTGGAGTCCTGACCGTGCGCTTTTCTCATGCCCGATGCCCCACCGGCAACCGCATGTCGTTAACCTGGACGGGGCACGCCGCTACCGCCGCCTTGTCCAAAGCTAAGTTATTGTAAGCCGACCTTTCGCTTACCTAAGGGCAAGCTCTAAAGGTCAGCGCAATAATAATGGCCGCAGGTGAAAGGTTGCTGCCTTGCGTAAAATACATACTTCCGATTCAAAAAGCGCCCAAGCGCGGGCCAGGTTTCACCGGTGAAGGATGGGGAGGAATAATCATGGATCGGCGCGAGTTTCTGGAAACAACGCTAATGGGTGCGGGTGCCGCCGTGTCGGGAGTTCCGGCTCGCATCGTGGCCTCCCCGGCGCTCGAAAGCCGCGACGGCTACGTCCGGCGTGAGCCGGGCCGCTGGGTTATCGGAACATCCTTCGTGGAAAAAGTTATCACCTTCGATGAGGGTCGACTGGCGCTTACCTCCTTCCGAAACAGGATCTCAGGCCGCGAATGCATCCAAGCTGGTGCGTCGTCGAACGAGATCCGCCTCACCGCCGACGGGCAAGAAATCACCGGGGGGAGTGGTGGCTGGGTACTGGTGGGAGAGGACTCTCACCAGCTATCGCAGGGCGAACTGCAACTCGACTTGAAACTACGGCATGGGCCTCTCGAAGTAACCAAGCATTACGTCGTCTATCCCGGTAGCCCGGTCATCCGCGAGTGGCTGAGCCTCACCAACCATTCCACAAAACCGATCAGCCTCAGCGACCCTGGTTTCCTCGAGTCCTGTGTTCTCGCCGCCGACGTGGAGAATCTTGACCTCTATTACCTGACCGGCGGAGGTGCGTTCAACGGCTCTCAGTTGCTGAAAAGAGACAAGATGAACGCCACCTATGCCCGCACCTTCGACTCCTACGATCCCTCCGACACGGGGCCGCGCGGCTTGAGCTACAGCGCCCACCTCCCGCTGCTGGTCCTGCACAACGCGCCGGCGAAGGACGGGATCATGTTCGGGTGGGACTACCTTGGTCATTGGATGCTCAGGGCGGGTAACTACCACGGTAGCCCCGTCCATCTCTCGCTGCAAGTGGCGGGCTATCGCCAGGACCTGAAGCCGAACGAGAGCATGGAAACCCCCAAAGCTTTTGCCGGACCTTTCACCGGCGATCTGGACGCCATGGGAAACCTGCTTCTCGATTGGCAGTACCAGTACCTGTGGGATCTAACCAATGCTGATTACTTCGCCAAGGCCCGGTGGGCGGTAAACTGGCCTATGCCGTGGGTAGGTAGGGGCGGAACGCCATGTGCCGATAATTGGGGTAGGCGCTTGGCTCTGGACCTTCGCTATGTGGACCTACTCCGGGAAGCAGGCGGCGACATTCTGTGGGATGACGCCGGCTGGTATGACAAGTGGGGAAGCTGGAACGGTCCCGAGTGGCGTTTGGCGACCGAATATCTTGCCAAGCATGGCATGAAGTGGGCGCTCTGGTATCCCACCTTCCTCGCGACTACCGATTCTGAAGTTGGACAGCAACACCCGGAGTGGCTGATTCCCCAGCAGGACGTGCTGGAGCAGTCCCTCGAAGCCACTGCCCACTGGCAGCGTCAACTCCTCGACAAGAGCGTGGAGGCCTGGGGGGATTTCCAGTGGCGCTTTGATGGCCCCGAGGGAACCAGTGCCACCGACACCGGCTACCTTGACTCAGACCGGAATTTTCGCGAATTGGTTGAGGGTTTCAAGCGAGCCCACAAGGGAAGTGGAGTCGATGCGTGCTCTGGCGGTGGCCGTTGGATCAGCTATGAGTTAGCCCGCCTCGCCGAATCCGGAGAATATACGGATGGTGGCGTCGGACCTTACAGCAACTACTATACGTCGCTGTTGGTGCCTCCCGACAAGTGCCACAACGTCGTCGACTTCGACCACACCTACTACAACCCCGCGAGCGACCGCACCCACCTTTGCCTGAACCCCTGCTGGTATCGCGATCCGGGCGATGGGCCTGACCTTGAGGCCATCCGCAAGGACTGGGAAATCTACCATTACCTGCTCGCCCAGGGTGTGGCAGGGCGCTGGAGTCATGTCTTCCGGCCTGCCGTCGAGGGCGACGAGGCCGTATGGTATTTCGAGCGAATGGACCGCACTGGCTCGAAGGGCGTCATCATTACCAAACATGCCAAGCTCGGCCCCACCTACTACCTCCTCTCGAAACCGAAGGAACGCACGGAATCCGATTCCTATTTCGGCGGGAGGGGGGAAATGTGCAAGCTGGCGACGACGGAAGTTGCGCGTGCCGACACGGGAATCTATGAAGACCTGGTTGACCATGAATACCGCTACTATGGCGTTCCTGGCGAAGCCTACGGCCCCCTGAATTTCAAATATGCATCGGAGGGGGGACCGAAGTCCTACGTCACGTTCATTGAGAGGCTCGGCCAGCGGCAGGCGGTAAAGGGCAAGTTCTTTGGAATAGCGATTCAGAGCGGGGACGAGCCCATTACCATTACCCATCTCGGGCAGTATGCCGAACGGGACGCCCGGGGTGTCTACACCCTCATGCTCGTTCGCGCTGAAGACGGAGCGATTCTGGCCTCGGCGGATCTCGATACGAGCAAGGGCCATGCCGACGCCACGGGATTCAAGTACGCCGCGCTCGACGCACCGCTGCGGCTCGATGCGGCGCCCCGCAAGCCCATCGTCATCAAGCCACGTGGGCTCGAGCCCGAGGTGGTCTACGACGTTCGTTGCGCCAAATCGCATTACCAGGCGTCGAGGTTGGGAAGAGACCTGATGCAGGCTGGCGTCGAACTCGGACGCGTCGAGCCCGGCGAGTTAATCTTCCTCAATCTCCCCAACTATCCGGGTTCCGGCGCCGACAAGACGCCTCCCCAGCCCCCGCAGCACGTTACCAAGCGGCTGGGGACGAACCTGGGCATCCAGGGCGTCGAGGTTGCTTGGAAGGGGGGCGCCGACAACCACTGGGTCTCCTATTACGAGATCTTGACAGATGGGGCCGTGGTTGCCAAAGCCGCAATCGGCTCCTTTTTCTTCGATTACAGGGGCAATCCCCTGCAAAACCTTAGTGCTCGGTATGAGGTTCGCACGGTGGATGGCGAGGGCAACCGAAGTTCGTCGGTGGTGGCTGACTTGATATCGGGTGACCCGGAGACCTATACGGCGCTGGGCGGCTTCGGCCCGACGCAAGGAACAAATCAATGGAAATACCAAGAGGCTATCGAAGGCGGCGCCTTCCGCGAGATGAGGTGGGATTGCGGAGGCTACGAAGGGCGGTGGACAGGCTCAGGCCGTGCCGCCGTTGGACGCCTCTGGATGCAGCCCGGCGTTCGGTCGGATGTCTCCCGCACCTTCATAGCGCCCGCCGATGCCGTGCTGACCATCTCGGGGTCAATTCGCAAGGACCCGAGCGCCCAAAATGGCCACCCGATCCAAGCGCGCATTCTGCACAACGACCGGCAGCTTTGGCCGGCCAACGGCTGGGCGGAAGTCCTCCCTGACTTCTCGAAGACCATCCAGTTCCAGTTGGAGAATATTGCGGTGGCCAAAGACGATTCGGTGCGCTTTGTCCTCGAACGCTCGGGATACATCGCCCAGGACACCGTGATCTGGAATCCCACCGTGATGGTGAGACGCCGGAAATAAAAGACCCTCCCCATGAAGCACAATCTAGAGCGGAATCTCAATTCCACGCCAGATGTGAGTCATCTCTAGCTTCCAACGGATGTTCAGCCACCTAGCGAGGGGTAGATTGGCAGGCTGGATTAGCAGTTTCAAGCCTTTAGGCGCTGTTCGGTTAGCTTCTTCCTAGTGACTACGTGTGCTCCCCGGTGAGGGAGTG
>JBEKAD010000583.1:0-4007 GCA_050018435.1 Terriglobia bacterium | reverse complement strand
TGCGAGGGAGCAGAGCTTCAGTCAGGAAGGATCCAACCCTTGGCTCCGCGATTGTCGGCATCCACCAAGTAGACTTGGGCCTTCACCTGTCTCTCGCCGAGAGTCTTTTGGATCAACTCCCCGATAGCGGCCGTGTCGCCGCGAGTAAAAGCCAAAAGGGAGGGCCCCGCGCCGCTCAAGCAGACGCCCAGCAAGTCGGGATGCTTTAAGGCAAGCACTTCCGGCAGGCCCGGCACCAGGTGGGAGCGGTAGAACTGATGCCAGCGGTCGTCGAATAAGCAGCGGTGCAATTCCGCCTTGCCGGAAAAGAGTTGTGCCGTCAGGACCGCAGCGCGCTGCAAATTATGGACAGCGTCAGCCCGCGAATACTTCTCGGGCAAAACCTTGCGCGCTTCTTCGGTGGGCAAGGCGTAGTCCGGCACCACCAGAACCAGCCCCAGCGGTTCAGGCACCGGACACGTATAACTCAGAACGCGGCCGGCGGATTCGACGGACACGGTGAAACCGCCGTGCCATGCGGCGGCCACATTATCCGGGTGGCCTTCGCGCTGGGTGGCGAGAGAGACGATTTCTTCGTCGAACAGAGTGCGGTTGGCAAGCCGGTGACTTGCGGCAAGAGCGCCCACAATCGCGGCAGCGCTGGAGCCCGCTCCGGCGCCCACAGGAATCTGATTCTCAATTTCCAGTTCAAATCCGCGGGTCTTCCCCCAATCACGAAGCGTCGCGCGCATGGTCCGCGCGATCAGATTATCCGCGGCCACGCGCACCCGATCGACATTAACGCCGCGGTAGTGCACTACGATCTCGTCATCCGCGCGCGGCGTAACGCGGATATCGAGGTAAAGGCTCAAAGCAATCGCGCCACAATCAAAGAGACATCCGAGGTTGGCTCCGGTGGCCGGCACGCGAACTGACACACGCTCACACATCAGCAAAATCCGCCCTTGCAGGAATCAACTATGATAAGCGACGCGGGGGATAATCGGCAACGGTCGAAATGGCAGGAAGGTGTGGAGGCCGTCAGTGAGATGGGGCTGGATCAGCGATCGTCGTAGGGCCTGCTTCCAAAACGAAAATGGCCGAGTCCGCGCGCAGGTTGGGGAGAAACCGCACCACGCTGCGCAGCCCGGGACCCGAAGTGCGAAGGGGGATTTCCTGGAGAACATTCAATCCGGCTTTGCGGCAAAACTCGCGGAAATCGAAGATCGTGGTCAGGTGAATGTTCAAGGTTTCGTACCATTCGTGTGGCAGCTTGCCGGTCTTCGGCATGCGGCCTTGGGAAAAAAGCTGCCAGCGCACCGGCCAGTGCGCAAAATTTGGAAAGCTCACGATGCAGCGCTTGCCCACGCGGGCCATTTCCCGGATCAGAAGGAGAGGACGATGCAGAACCTGGATCGTGTTGGTGAGGATGACGTCATCGATGGACTTGTCGGGATAATCCGCCAATCCTTCGTCCAGATCGCCGTGGTGAACGTTGAATAAACCCTTGGCGACACAAGCCTGGATGCAGGCCTCGGACAGCTCAATTCCCTCGGCCCGAACTTTCTTCCTGACCTTCAGGGCCAGCAGCAAATCTCCCTCGCCGCAGCCGAGATCCATAACGCGCGAACCCTCCGCAATGAGGTCCATAATCACCCGGTGCTCCGGCAGCAGGCGCACCACCGTACCGGCGTCATCGAGTTGAACTTCTTCGCCCAAACTGCCCATGTGCTAGGAAGCCCCCTTCCGTCCGTGGGTCAGGAAATTGGTGATGAGAGAACTCAGTTGTTCCGACTCCAAGAGGAAAGCGTCGTGCCCGTAATCCGTCTGAATTTCCGTGTAAATCGCCTCCGCTCCGACGCGCCGGCAGGCGCTGACGATTTCCTTCGACTGGTACGAGGGAAACAGCCAGTCCGATGAAAACGAAATCACCAGGAACTTCGCCTTTACATTCGCAAAAGCCTGTTCGAGGTTCCCGTACGGCTGGGCGAGATCGAAGTAATCCATGGCTTTCGAAATATACAGGTAGGAGTTCGCGTCGAAGCGGTTCACGAAATGGTCTCCCTTGTAGCGCAAATAGCTTTCCACCTGGAAATCCGTGCGAAAGTCATACCCGTACTCAGCTTTGTCCTGAAGCTTGCGGCCGAATTTCTGGTGCATGGACTTCTCGGAAAGATAGGTGATGTGCCCGATCATCCGCGCGATGGCCAAGCCCCGCCGCGGGATGGACTTGCCGTAATAGTCCCCTTCCCTCCAGTGGGGGTCTGACTGGATGGCCTGGCGGCCCACCTCGTTAAATGCAATCCCTTGCGACGAAAGCTTGCTGGTGGTGGCGATGGGGATAGCCAGCCGGACCCGCTCCGGGTAGCTGACCACCCACTGGAGCACTTGCATCCCGCCCATCGAGCCGCCCACGACGCAGAGCAACTGGTCTATTCCCAGGTGGTCAATTAGCACTCGCTGGGCATTGACCATATCATGAATAGTCACCAGGGGAAAATCCAGGGCGTAGGGCCGCCCCGTCCGGGGGTTGATCGAGCTGGGGCCCGTCGCGCCTTTGCAGCCTCCGATGACATTGGAGCAAATCACAAAGTATTTTCGCGTGTCGAAGGCTTTGCCCGGGCCAATCATAATATCCCACCACCCCGGCTGGCGTTCGTTAGGATGATTGAAGCCAGCGGCGTGGGCGTCTCCGGAAAGAGCGTGAAGAACGAGAATGGCGTTGTCTTTGGCCGGCCTCAATTCCCCGTAGGTCTCGTAAGCCAGAGTGATGGGCCCGAAACTTCGTCCGCACTCGAGGAGCATCTCCTGGGGCGGCTCGGCGAAAGTGATGTACCGGGTTTTGACAATCCCGACCGAACCTGTGTCATCCATGGTTAGTTGTCCGTGGTCAGTTGCCCGTTGTCCATGGCCCGCTGTCCGCGCTGGACAGAACGACGGACCACGGACAACGGACAGCGCTACCTTTGCGAGGCGGCGAGCGCCTGATCGAGATCGGCAAGGATGTCCTCGATGCTTTCCAGCCCGATCGACAGCCGCACAAAATCTTCGGTCACTCCGGTCGCCTCCTGCTCCTGGGAACTCAGTTGCTGATGAGTCGTGCTGGCCGGGTGGATGACCAGTGATTTTGCGTCTCCGATATTCGCCAGGTGCGAGAGCAGGCCGAGAGCGTTGATGAACTTGATGCCCGCCGGCAATCCGCCTTTGATGCCAAAACCGAGAATGGCCCCGAACCCGTGCGGCAGGTACTTCTTGGCCAGCGCGTGGGTGGGGTGGCTCGCGAGGCCGGGATAGTTCACCCAATTGACCGCTGGGTGCGATTCCAGGAATTGGGCGACCTTCAGAGCGTTGTCGCAGTGCCGTTGAACCCGCAAGGAGAGGGTTTCAACTCCTTGCAGAATCAGGAAAGCGTTAAAGGGGCTCAGAGCCGGACCAAGGTCGCGGAGGAGCTGCACGCGCACCTTTAAGATGTAGGCGAGCGGCCCAAACGTCTCCACAAACTTGAGATGGTGATAACTGGGGTCGGGCTCGACGAGCTCGGGAAATTTCCCGTTCGCCCAGTTGAACTTTCCCGAATCCACGATAATCCCCCCGATGGAGTTTCCGTGGCCTCCGAGAAATTTCGTCATGGAGTGAACGACGATGTCCGCACCCCACTCAATCGGACGGCACAGATAAGGTGTGGCCACGGTGTTGTCAATGATGAGGGGTACGCCCGCATCGTGCGCGATCCTGGCCACGGCCTCGATGTCGAGCATGTCATTCTTGGGATTGCCCAGCGTCTCCGCGTAAACCAGGCGCGTCTTGGGGGTGATGGCGCGCTTGAAATTCTCGGGGTCACTGGGATCGACGAATGCGGTCTCAATCCCGAGTTTAGTCAGCGTGTAATGGAAAAGGTTGTAGGTGCCGCCATACAGGCTGGCGGACGAGACGATATGATCGCCGGCGCTGGCAATATTCAGGATTGCCAGAGTCTCCGCCGCCTGGCCGGAGGCCGTGACCAGTGCCGCCGCTCCCCCTTCGAGGGC
>JBEKAD010000582.1:0-4009 GCA_050018435.1 Terriglobia bacterium | reverse complement strand
CACCCTCTCCCCAAGGGAGAGGGATAGAAATCAAAACCACGGCCCTCTCCCAGGGGAGAGGGTGCCCGACGGAGGAGGGCAGGTGAGGGGTCTTTTTCAACCCCATTGGATTTTGACGGAGCCCTGCCACCTCCCCGTACCCGCCGAGGGCACCCGCCCTGAAAACCCGCCCCATCCCTCATCCCGATTACCTGAAATCCCCAACCTTGCGTTATACTCTGCGACTCCCAGGACGCTCGCGCTCTTGGGTTGGAAATAACCGCTGGACTCTAACCGAACACTAGGTTGGAATAGCCACGAGGCAATCAGGCTTTTGGCGAAGGGAGACCGCAGCTTATGGGGCAGTTGATTATCGGCATCGATGTGGGTGGCACAAAAGTGGCAGGAGGGCTGGTCACTCAGAAGGGGCGGGTGATTGAATCACAGATCGTCCCCACGCACGCAGACCTGGGGTTTAGCAAGAGTTTTGCCCAGATCATTCACCTGATCGGCCGCTTGCTGCGCGCGGCAGGAGGCAAGGAAAACGTGGGCGGCATCGGCATCTGCGCGCCCGGTCCGCTCAATCCCAAAACCGGGGTGGTGCTCAATCCGCCAAACTTGCCCGGGTGGCGGAACATCGAATTGGCGACGCTGGTGGAGCAGGAATTCGGCCTGCCCGCCAAAGTGGAAAATGACGCCAACGCCGCCGGATTGGCGGAAGTCCTGTTCGGCGCCGCCGTGGGTTACAAAGATGTTTTCTATGTAACCGTCAGCACCGGCATCGGAACCGGCATCATCATCAACCGGAAAATCTATCACGGCAAAAACGGTATCGCCGGCGAAGGCGGCCATGTGTCCATTGACTATCGCAGCCCCTATCGCTGCGGTTGCGGAACCTACGGCTGCATTGAAGCGCTGGCCGCCGGCCCGGCCATGGCCCGGCGAGCGCGCGTCATGCTGGAGCAGGAACATAACCTCCCGAGCGTCCTGCGGGAGCTGACGCATGGCCGCGCCGAGCAGATTTCCCCGCTGATGATTCAGCAGGCGGCCCGCCAGGGCGACCGCGTGGCGAAGACCGTTCTCGAGGAGACCGGCTTCTACCTGGGCGTTTGGCTGGCCGGCATGATTACCCTGTTCGACCCCGAGGCCATCGTGATCGGCGGCGGTGTTTCCCATATTGGCAAGCCCTTATTTGATAAGATCAGAGCGACAATACCCCAGCATACGATCAATGGCTTCGCGGCGAAGACGCCGGTGTTGCCCGCCAAACTGCGGACGAACGTCGGCGTGTACGGCGCGGCCGCAGTTTTCCTGCCCGCGGAGAGCTGAGGTCCTTTTCACCGCAGAGGCGCGGAGGCGCTGAGATATGAAAGCATAAGGCCTTTTCTCTGCGTCTCAGCGCCTCGGCGGTGAAGGTTGAGCTTTTGTCTTGTCTAATCTGCGAACTCTGCGTAATCTGTGGGTAAAATCGTGATTCCCTATTTCCTGACCGTCGGCCTTCACTTGCGCGGCGTTTTGCCCATGCTCGTTGCTGGCGCGAAGGAGAAACACCCCAACTTTGGAATTGCCGTTGGGCAATCGTTGGAGGGACATCCCTTGAGGCCGTCGATCATCCTCGGCCGCGTGCAAGAAGTCCTTCGAGGTGAAAGCGCTTCGCAGTGAACACCCATCCCCTTCCCCAAGCCGCGCCTCGCCCATTCCGCCGCACGGGTTGGATCTTTGCCGCGCTAATTCTGCTCGGGGCGGCGGCCGCTGCCCGCCGCCTGGTGGCGGAGGGCAGTCCGGCCAACGTGGTGGTGATCACCATCGATACGCTGCGTGCCGACCACCTGGGTTGCTACGGCGATCACTCCATCGCGACGCCCAACCTCGACGCACTCGCCCGCTCCGCCGCGCGCTTTACCCACGCTTTCACCCCGGTGCCCATTACGCTGCCCGCTCACACCGCGCTGTTCACGGGCAGTTTTCCCATGGCCACCGGTGTACACGACTTCAGCGGCAACAAGGCGCCGGCTTCCGTGGTTACGCTGGCCAAAGTTCTCCATGACCAGGGCTACTCGACGGCCGCCTTCTTGGGCGCCGCCGTGCTGGACGCGCGCTTCGGGTTAAATCAGGGCTTCGACACTTACTTCGATCACTTCGACTTCAACCGCCTGGACGAAACCAATCTGGATATGGTCAAGCGCAGCGGCGACCAAGTGGTTGACAACGCGCTGGCGTGGCTCAAGGCCAACCCGCGCCGGCCGTTTTTTCTTTGGGTACACCTCTACGACGCCCACTACCCTTACACCCCTCCTGAGCCTTATGCCAACCGCTACGCCGGGCGGCCTTACGACGGAGAGATTGCCTTCGACGATGCCCAGGTGGGCAGGCTGATCGCGTTCCTGAAGGATCTGGGAGTGTATGAAAGTGCCGTGTGGGCGGTGACCGGGGATCACGGTGAAGGCCTGGGCGAGCACGGAGAAAAAACCCACGGGTTTTTCGTTTACAACTCCACACTCCACGTGCCGCTGCTGGTAAAAGTGCCGGGGGCGGCGGCGAGGGCGATTGACAAAGAGGCCTCGCTCGTCGATGTGATGCCCACGGTGCTCCAGGCCCTGCAACTGCCGATCCCCCCCAGCGTCCAGGGCCGCAGTCTGCTAAGTGATATTTTGGGGAAACCGTCGCCCAGCGCTTCCAACCTGTACGCTGAAACCTATCTGCCGCTACTCCATTTTCATTGGAGCCAGTTGCGCGCGCTGCAATCTGATGGGCTAAAATACATCGAAGCGCCGCGCCCGGAGCTTTACGACGCGCGCACCGATCCCCACGAAACCAAGAATCTGCTTCCGGGAAAACAAGCGCTGGCACACGAAATGCGCGACCGCTTGCAGACCTTGACGCGCCGATACACGCCGGCTTCCGGCGGGGGAGCCAAGGAAACCGAGGCCACGGACCCGGCGCTGGCGGATCGGCTGCGCTCGCTCGGCTATGTCGCCATTTCGGGGGGGACTTTTTCCGATTCGAGTGGCAGGGCACTCCCTGATCCCAAAGACCGCATTCAAGTTTACGATCTTTTTTCCGAAGCGATGGCCGTCGGCCAGCACGGGCGCTACGCAGAGTCGCTCGACAAGCTTAACGAAGCGGAGAAGGCTGAACCCTCATCGCTGCCCATTCGCTATCTTCAAGCGCTGGACTACTACCGGCTCAAGGACTTTCCCCGGGCCATCGAGCGATTCAAGGCCGCGCTCGAACTGGATCCCAAGTTCGCCTTAGCCACCTATTACCTGGGCTTGACGCAAGTTCAGACCGGTGATGTGAATGGCGCCGTGGGCTCCCTTCAACACGCCCTGGAGCTCGACCCCACGAATTTCGCTGCGGCTTATAACCTTGGCGCGCTGGAATTGAAGCAAAACCACGTGCAAGAGGGATTGCACCACTTTGAGCAGGCCGCGCAAATCAATCCGCACTATGCGCCGGCTTTCGAAGCGCTCGGTGAACTCGATCTGTACCTTCACCGCAATGACGACGCGGCCCGCGCCCTCGAGCACGCCGTGGCGGTCGCTCCGAATTTCGCCAAGGCACACTACAACCTGGGGCGCGCCTACCAGGCCTTAGGCCACACGGACGACGCGCAGAGAGAATTCGCGCGCGCCCAGTCCCTTCGCACCCCCTGACCCACCACCATTACGCACGCGCTCCTTACTTGTGGCGGAAGCCTCCCCGCAGTAGAATGATCCTGTTCTTGCATCCCCGGCAGCCATCATCGACGCGCGATTGATTTCAGGAAAAGGAAAGGCAGGAATGAAGCAAGGGCCCTCCAAGATCGGATTCAGGCGGCTGCGCGCTTATGAACTGTTGGGTTCGCCGTTCTTTGCCGCATTCTTTCTGGCGCTGGCGTGCCTTGCTCCACCGGCGCACGCCCAAACCATCGGCGTCGTGACAGGCCGCGTGACGAATTCCCAGGGCCAACCTCAGACGGTGCTCGTCCACCTGCTTGCCGATGGAGATACTCCTGCGGGCGACGCTTATTCCGACTCGAACGGGTCCT
>JBEKAD010000581.1:0-6565 GCA_050018435.1 Terriglobia bacterium | reverse complement strand
GCCCGCGGAGATCAAACTGAGCCGGAAAAAACTGGCTGGGAACCCTAAAACGGCCATCCCGGAGCCGGCCAGAGAACTGGACGACTAAAAAAGGAGAGTTTTTCCGCAGCCTGTTTAGCCCCTGAAGCGAAGTGGCTTCAGGGCCTAAAGGCCCATTCAACCCTCCGCCCTGAGGCGGCGGGGCTAAAGCCCCGCCCTTCCGAGGGCCATGAATAATATCGCTTATTAATGCAACTCGGTACTAGCTTATCTTGTGAAATCCCGGCTCTCCAAAGTCCATAGGAGAGTTCCGGAGCTGACGGTCCTAGCCCACGATCCCTGCCCCCCCGTCCACAACCAGGGTCTGCCCGATGATTCCCGTCGCTGCTTCCGAACAGAGGAATTGGGCGGCCCACGCTACCTCCTCGGGCGTCACCAAACGCCGGATGGGAGTGCGGTCCCTTGCCGCGGCAACACGGTCTTCTCCTTCCGGAATCACTTTCCAGACTTCGGTGGCTACCGTGCCGGGGGCAAGGATGTTCACGCGAATACCCCGCGGCGCCAGTTCCACCGCCAGATGTCGGGCGAGGGCCTCGAGCGCGCCTTTCGATGCCCCGACCAAAGAATAATACGGCAAGGCACGCAGGGCGCCCATTGAGCTGATGGCTACCACGCTGGATCGCTCCGAAAACCGATTCACGAGAACCCTCATCAATTCAAAGAACGCCCGCACATTGAGTGAGAACGTCCAGTCGAAGTGGCGTGCGGTAAGTTCGGAAAGGGTGCGGTGCACACCCGTCGCCGCACAATGAACCAGCCCGGAAAGAGCCCCGCCGGCGTCGTGGATGGACCTTTCGATTTGCTCAAGGCCCTGGGGGGTGGTGAGGTCAGCACGACACAACTCGATGGGCAGCCCCTCCCGCTCTGCCGTGGCCTTTAACTCATCCGCGGCCTCTTGATTGCGGAGGTAATTCGCGGTCACGGATGCCCCGGCTCGGGCAAAGCGTAGTGAAATAGCGCGACCGATCCCTCGTGTTCCACCAGTGATGAGTATTCTTCCTGAGAGCGCAAACAGGTTGTCCATAGTTCAGCCTTCACTTGCCTAGCTCTTTCATGCTCGCCACGGGTAGCCGGGCAAACACGCCATATTTGATAGCATTGCGGCTGGAGTGCGCCTTGCCCAGTCTTGTTTGAGTTCCTGTGGATTTAAGGCTGCTGGCGAGAGTCAAGGATCCGAATTTTTCGACACCTGTGCCTTTCGCAGAGGACAATCCTATGGGGGACCTAACGGCCCCGACGCGCAGGTTTGGCCGGTGGGACCTTGACTTGGTACAGGTGCACATCGTATGCCTTGAAGGCGTCCGTGAATTTCCCGTTCTTGGCCACGAGCGTGCGGTCTTCATCGAGCGCGTGGACTTGGGCTTTGGGTGGCAGTGCCGACAACGAAAAGGAGCCCGTCGTCGCGGCGTTACGCATTCCCACCGCAAAAAGGTAGATCGAATTCCCCTGCCGCTTGACCATCACGTCGATGGGAATATTTCCAGGAGAGGAGGTGACCGTGACGGCGCCCTCGACCGTGGGGGAGTTCAGCAAGGGAGCAAGCCGCCTGATTTGAGCATTGATGCCGGTCACAGCCGCCAGCATTGGGGGATCATCGAGCAAAGCATGTTCGTTGAACCGAGGCTTGAATTCGTGCACGAAATAGACGATGCCGCGGGAGCCATGCACCAGCGACATCCACACCTCCGCCCGAAGCTGCGCGGGTGTCACTTTTGCATTGGGGTTGTGGATGTGCGTGCACTCGAGAGCATTCCAGACGATTCGCTCGCCACCGCTCCACTTCACCAGCCGGTCAACGCCCTTGGCCACGTACCAGAGATAATTCTCACCGTCCGGCTTGCGGATGTTCGTCACGGGATATACGTCAAAGGAAACGATATCTGACCCCTTAATATAATCGGGGTAGACATCCAATTTGGCATCGGCGCCGCGGCCGACCCACTCGTCGTTGGCCACCCCTTGGCCCAGGTTGAGCATCACCGGCCTTGTCGGATCTGCCGCGCGTATACTTTGATACTCGCGCACCACCAGCGCAGGTGGCACGGGAGGGCCATAGGTTTTCTTACCCGTCATGGGGTCAGTGACGTCCTGGAGATTGTCCGGCTCATCCCCATTCATCCACCCTACGATGATGGGATCGTTCTTGTGGGCTAGTCCTACCCCGCTCTGTTCGCAAATGACTGGCATACCCATTTTCGTGAGGTCAGAAAGTTGCTGCTCTGTCGGCCCCTTCCACAAGCCGACGTACACATTGATTCCCGCTGCCTTGTACTTGGCCGCGTTTGCAGGATCCTGGAGCCAAACGGCGAGGGGGAAATAGCTCGCATCGTGGGGCGGCCCATGCTTCCACTGTAGATAAGGGCTTTGGGCTTCGGCGGCCTTCCCCGCCACCAGCAACAAAAGGATCAAGACTGTGGCCCTGCGAAGGTTCATGGCGTTTTCTGGATTACACTTCTCTGTCACCAACAGGAGCGATATATTGTTTTGACCCCCCGAGTCCTCTTACGATCTCATCCACTTGCTGATCCAGGGTTGGTCCCAGGTCCGATCAATCATGGTCCCCGTGGTGTATCCCAACTCCATCAGTCCCGCGAGCGTGCGTCGGACAGCATCGCACCCCAGAAGAAAAGGGTGGAACTCTATGAAAAGGCTTGGCTTATATTTCTCCAGGAGGTTTCGCGCCCCCTCCAGCACCATTAGCTCGGCGCCCTCAACATCCATCCGCAGCATCTTGGGCCGAAACCCGGCCGATTCCCTTACTACCTCATCCAACTTCTTGACTTCGACGGGCAGGTTTCGGGTGGGCAAGAGATCATCATGCTTCACCAGACTCCCCAAATTGGGAACCTGCGATTCGTAGAATTGTGCGGCGCCATTCTCTGCGCCTATAGCCCAGGGAGAAAGCTCGACGTTACTGATGCCCGACCGCTGGATGTTGCGCTGCAAGATTTCAAGTGAGCCGGGAACGGGTTCAAACCCGAGAATCCGCCCGGACTCACCAATCCTGCGGGCGGCCAGCAACAGCCAGTATCCGATATTCGACCCGACATCAATCACATGGTCGCCCGGCGATAGGGTGTCCAGATAGACCCGCGTGGCCAACGGCTCATGGACTTCGTAAAGCACCAACTCCTCACTAACGCCCTGCATGGAGGGATGCAACTCGAATTCCTTGTCAAGGAAACGGACCAGCTCGGGCGCATTTCCATTGGACTTTGCGCGAGCTCTCCTGATTCGCTGGAAGTTCTCGTAGTGGATACGCCAAAGGGCTCTGCGGACCGTGAAACCGGGGCCGCACTGCCCGAGCATTTGCAGAGCCTTTCTTAACATGTCAAGCCTTTGCCCCACTGACTGTCAATCCTCTCAAATATATCTTCGAGCGCGGATACACACTTGTCCCCGGTGAACCTCCGTGCCGTCGAGAGTGGTTATCGTCAGACACCATCGGGCGTTGCGCAAGTCGTGGTACGCGAACCAGTCGATCTTGCCGGAAGGTCACTCTCAAAGTGGATTAACTAATGGGGGCCGCGCACAGAACTCGTCTAGTACCTTCCTTTACTACTTATGCATTCCTTAGTTTCCGCGCCACGCACGCGAACTGCTGGTAGCGCGTATCATCTATTGCACGGCCCAGGAATCTAAAGGCGAGCTTTAATTTCCATGAAAGCCCCATAGGGTTGATCCCTTCCATCCTGATCAGTTCGTAGCCGGAGTCCTGGAAAAACTTGGGTATGCTCTTCTGAGTAAAGAATCGGAAATGTGTGCGGTCCAGAATGCCGTCTTTGGTATATTCCCATTCCTTGTGCAAAATCAGCGCCTTCAACGTCGGGTAATACCTGATGTTGGGAATGGAGGCGACGACACAACCCGAGGTTCGAAGCGCGTCACGCAATCGTCTTAGCACCGCCCACGGATAAGTCAGGTGTTCCAGGACATCGTTGAAGACGATGCAGTCGAAATATTCGCTCGGCAATTCCAGGTGATCATGTTCCACGTCACCCAAAAGAACTTTGTCCAACCGCTGCGCGGCTTGCTGAGCGACTTCGGGAAGCGTTTCAATCCCCCACACTTCCGCGTTCCCGGTCTGCTTGATCGCGAGACCGAACCGCCCCTCGCCACACCCGACTTCCAGGACTTTGCTGACCTCTTGCGGAACAAAGGGCAACATTTCTGGTCGAGGGTTTTGATAATACTGGGGATACTTCGCCGTAAGCTCAGCGGGCCTGCCCACTCCTATGGCCATTCGAAGACCTCCAAATTGGGCGAAGGACACGCCACTTGAGAGTGGTTATCGCCACATACTATCGTTTCAAGGCCGAAGCACGGTCACGCCGGTCTCGTCCGAGCCAAATAAACTTGTCTCCACTCTTCAAACCAACGCCAGGAACTCAGCCACCCGTGGATGACAACAAACACCAGCGTGATCGTGACAATCATTAACGCAAAAGTCGGGATACCGAAGGGCAGAGCAGACTCGACGGCAGCGCCGGCTGCCCAAGCACCAACACCAGCAGCGCAGGGAGGGAAAACCACCCTTTTCAGATCAGGGATGCCCACGTTTAGGTCGTCACGAATCGCCGGCCAATACACGAACCATTGGACTCCATAGGAAATCGTAACCACAACGGCAACGGCGTTAATGCCACCGAAAACAAGGGCGGGATACAGGAGAACGAGTTCACAACACGCGGCTATGAGAGTTGCGCGAAACAACAGCCGTGTTCGTCCCAGCGCAACCAGCACATTGCCCAAAGGCTCGAGCATCAGTCGCACTATGCCATAAATGCAAAGGATCTGTAGGGCATGGCAAGCTGGCAACCACTTCCCTCCGCCACGTCCCAGCACGATGACCAAAAACTCTCTCGCGCAGCAGAATAGTCCCACGTAAAGGAGCACTCCCAATGCACTTAACTGTTCCAAAACTCGGAGATAGCCCTGCCGCAAGCGCTCCCGGTCATGTTGCATGCGCGCGAACGTGGGAAACAGCACAGAATGAACAAGCTCAGACACAAGCGCACAGACCATCGCACCCCAATTAAATGCCAGGGCGTAGTATCCCAGTACCACCGCTCCCGAAACCGCACCCACTATGAAGTTATCGGCGTTGAAGATGACGAATGTTAGTAGTCCGGACGAAAACAGAGGAACCCCAAAGCTCAGTAGCTCCCCAGCCATCGCTTTGTCCCATTGGAACTGCAGTTTCCGGTGGTCGAGGCATACAAAGTAAACCGCCTGAGTAATTGAGGACGCGATCTGGGCTACAACGATGCTCCAGAAACTAAACCCATGCACTGCAAGCCAACACGCTACGGTCGTGCGCACCACGGCAGCGGCGATCATCGGTTGAATCCATCGCCGGTAATCTAACCCACGCATCATGAGATAACTTGGAATAAAGCCGATACTGCTAATGAGGAAATCCAAAGAAAGCACCACGACAACGACCGATACAACAGGATCTCCAAAACCGACTGCCGCAAGTCGTGACGCTAGGAACGCCAGGCCGAATGCTGCGGCTCCAAGTACAACCCGCAACGACCACGCGATATTCGCGGCACGGGCGTCAAGCTCTTTTCTTTGTATCAGCGCACTACCCAAGCCCAAATCATTGAATCGTCCGAGAAAAGCCACAAAAATAGCCGCATACCCCACGATCCCGTAATCGCGTGGGGAAAGATACCGAGCGAGGACTACACTGGTGGCTGCCTGAAGTGAGAAAGTCACCATTCGCGCCGCGGTCCGATATCCGATGTTTTCGATAACCTTCACAGTTTGCACTCTATAGGACGCACTACGCTCGGCGGCGAGACATTGCTACGGTTGACTAAGCGAGGGTTCAACCGCACTAGCACGCAATGTGACGCTGTCTTGGTGTGCAACCACTTCTTGCTTCAATACCTCCAGAAACCCGTGCCCGAACCTTAGATCCGGCTCGAGATAGTTTCCCTCGGCCCACTCATTCCATGACTTGATGAAGACAAGCCTCCGCTCCCAAGGCAATACCTCGACGGCAGCAATCGCCCGTTTCAGTAATTGGCGAAAGAGCTCTGGCGTCGCACCCTCATAAACATAGCCGTTCCGCCCGCTACGCGGTGTGTTATCCCAATTGGCGGTGACGCAGGGGTACGTTTCAACACCGGCCGCACGCTCAAACGCCAGCGTGGCGGAGATTTCTTTGTAGGAGTAGCGGGTCGGCCCCGGCGCCCGGCGCCCAATGAAGCGAAGAGTGCGATTCCACAGGACACGCCCAGTGATGCGGCGCCTCCTGCGAAACAGTCCGCTCGACGCTGATGCGTCGAAACCGTGTTCTTGCGGGACCCAACGGGCTAGCGGCGAGTCATTAACGCGGGCCCGAGCAATGCCGATCAGGAAAAAGTCATTCAAGCCGCTCCTGGCCGCCAATTCTCGCCAAAGGTCGGTTGTTTTCTGCACATCCGGTAACGTTTTGGGACTGAAAACCATGAAAACCGGCTTGCCTTCTACCCGCAGGTACCGAGGATCGTGAAAAGCCGGTTCCAGTGCGCGG
>JBEKAD010000580.1:0-4022 GCA_050018435.1 Terriglobia bacterium | reverse complement strand
ACTTGGCGTTGGAGATGGTGGTTGCAGGATTAGCAAAGTTGGCCGTATTGGTTAGCCCATAAGCCTCTGCCCGAAATTCCAGCTTAAAGCGCTCGGTCAAATTAAATCCGCGAACCAGGCTGAGGTTGATGTTGAAGAAGCCCGGACCACGCACAATGTTCCTGCCGCTCGTGCCAAAGCGATTCGCCGCAGGGACTGCAAATGCCATCGGGTCGAAATAAGGTGTATTGGGCCCATGGCCTCCCAGGATGTTGACGGTAGACTCCACTTGGTCGGCGGTTTGGGTACCGTTGCCGGGCGCATTGAGGGGAGAAGTGGAGGAAGTGACGCTGAACGGCGTGCCGCTCAAGCGGGTCAGGACAGGGGTCAGATTCCAGTTGCCGAGAATCTTCCCGCCGACGCCCGTGGTCAGCCACTTCTGGCCCTTCCCGAACGGCGAATTATAGACTGCGTACATTTCGAGGTTGTGCGGGCGGTCGAAGCCGGCAAGGGCTCTGTTGCGGGCGAGCATCGGCGCCCAAGCAAAAGTTACATTGGTGTTGGCTTCGGTATCGTCATTGTCAATGGTCTTCGAGTAGGTGTAAACGATTCCCACCTGCCCGCCGGCCACGCGGCGTGTGAGCTGAGTCTCCAGAGCATTGTAGTTCCCGCCTGAGAAGGGGCCGTTGATGGTCATGGCGCTGGCGTTCCCGTATTGCGCATAGAGAGGAGTTCCGGCGTTGCCAGTGCCGGGAGCGGCAGCGTTAAAATTGATAAACTCCGCCTCCCGCACCATGTGATCGCCCACGTATCCGAGCTGGAGGTTCCAATTGTGGCCCAAGTCCCGTTGAATCATGAAATTCCACGACTCCGCGTAACCCCGATGGTAGTCATTGGGATAGCCGTATGTCCCCAGGTAGGACGGCAGAACATACTTTCCCGCCGAGAGGCTCGGGAACGGGAAGGAGGGAATTCCAGCCGTCAGGCCGGCGGGAACGGTCGGGCCTGTCCAAGTGCCTGTCGGGCCGGAGGACGATCCGATATAGCCGCCGGGGGTGTTGGAGTTGGCCCCCGAGATCTGCTGGGAAATGACCGCCGGGTAGACCCATGCCATGTAATTCAAGGCATAGGGGTCGCTGCTCATGCCATATCCGGTCCGGATGACAGTCTTTTCATTCAACCGGTAGGCGATGCCGACACGTGGTTCCAGTTGTCCGGGGCCGGTGGTCATATAAGCGTTGCTGGGCACCCCGCCGACTCCGCCGAGGAAGGCGGTGTCAATGGTCCAGTTGAAATTGGCGGAGCCATAGTGACTTACGGTCGGGATGGGATACCATTCCCAGCGGGCGCCGTAGTTGATACTCAGCTTCTTGGTGACCTGCCAGTTGTCCCGGGCGTAACCCGCAAACTCCCACTCACGGGTTGTGGAAGGATTCAGATAGACGTAATCCTTCCCCAGGCTTTGCGGCAGGCCGAGGAGGAAATCAGCCCAAGAGTTGTACGCATTTGGTGAGGTTCCTCCCTTTAACGCGCTGACGCCTCCGGTGAAGCTAAATCCACCGCGCACGCCAAAATCCAGTTGGCCTTGGAAACGGTTCATGTCATAGCGGTAGATGCCGCCCCCAAAACGGAAGTTGTGGGTGCCATGGATCCAGCTCAAGTTCGCGGCAAAGGTGTACTGATTGTCGCGGAACAGGAAGGGGTTGGAAACGGCAGTGTTCCCCAGCCCACTGAGACTGGTTATCCCGATATTGGGAATGCCGCCTTGCAGTGGGTTGGAGCCACCGGTGCCGGTAATAGTCGAAGCATAGTTGGTCCCGATGTCGGTATTGGTAGCCTGATAGCGGGGCCGCGTGTACCCCACGTTCGCGTCGAACAGCAAGTGGGGATTAAAGACGTACGTCCCGCCCAGAGCGGCGTTCTGCGTCAACCCATAAGCATTGCCGGGTTGCGAAACGGAGCCCAGAGCGCTTCCACCGGCCGCACCCAGTTGCTGGGGATCGAACACATAGGTGGGTTCCGCGCTGTAACGCGCAAAGAGCGTGCTCTTGTCCGAAGGCAGGTAGTTGATCTTCAGGTCCACGCTGTCGCGGTGGAAAATCAGGTCGCCCGCGTATTGATAGTTGTTGGCAATGCTCGTGCCCGCTGGGGCATAGTTGGGTGCAGGAATCAGCGCTGCCAATGTCGAAGACGCCTTGCTGATTAGGGTAGAGGGGATGACATTGTTCGCAAAGGCCGTGCGCCCCGTCCCATCCGCATTCCCGGTGGTGGGGTCATAAATCGTGACAAGCGAGCTCACGCTGGAGAAATTGCCCTGAAGAATGGCTGCCGTGGGCACGGAGGTCGTACCGGTCCCGAACTGGCTTAGCCGGTAGCGTTCCCAATCGCCAAAGAAAAACAATTTGTTCTTCTTGATGGGTCCGCCCAGAGAGAACCCGAACTGATTCAGGACCATTTTGGGTATGCTGGGTCCGTAGTAAAAAAAGTTCCGGCTTGCCAGCTTGCTGATGGTGTTGAATTCAAAGGCGCTGCCGTGAAGGGTGTTGCTTCCGGATTTGACCGTCACATTGGTCACTGACCCGGCGGCACCCCCTGATTCGGCGTCGAACCCGCTGGTGACGATGTTCACAGCCTCAATTGCTTCCGAAGGCGGCACATAAGCGATCAGGTTCTGCTCCCAGTAATTAGTGTCGATCGACCCGTCAATCAGGGTGACGTTGGAGACGTCCGACCCGCCACTCACGTACATGGCCAGAGACTGCGTGGGATTGCCCGCATAGGAGTGCGAGGCGAAAGGCGGAGCCGCTCCCGGCACCAGGACGTAGATCGACTGGAAGTTGCGGTCATTTCCCAGGGGAAGACTGGTAAGCTGGGTGGAGTTCAGCTCGCTCTTCACGTCGGTGCGGTCAGTCTGGAGGACTTCCATGGCCGCAGTCACTGTGATCCTCTGGTTAATCTGCGCCACTTTGAGTTGCGTGTCCAAACGCCGTAAGGTATTAGCATCCACCCCCACATTCTCTTGCACGACCGTGCCGAAACCCCCGGCCGAAATCGTGACACGATAGGTGCCTGGCTGAAGATTAGTGATGAGGTAGAGTCCGCGGGTGTCGGTGACCCCTTCGATCGCGAAACTCGTTCCCACGTGTAAAGCCTCAACTTTCGCCCCAGGAATCGGGGCATTAGACGCGTCCGTGACGTTGCCGGTGAGCGAGCCGTACAGAATTTGCCCCTTGGCAGCGCCCGCAAACAGTAATAACGCCATGCTGAGTAAAGCAACCTTAAATTTCATTTCTTCTCTCCTCCTCTATTTAAATCAAATGACCGTTTCTTGAAATCAAGTCGCGGAGCGTAGCTCCGCTCTCGATTCCAAGGACCCCCGGCCCAGGCACGCAAGCGTACAAGCGAAACGCGCCGGACAGATGGAAGTTACTCACCGCCACGGGCGTTTCGGTTCAGTCGCAATTTATTGCATCCTTAGCATTAAATCGGCGCTTCCCAGATACTCGGGAACCACCGTTTGAAAAAAGGTTACACCTCGCCCGCGCGCGTTTCAAGCGAAAAGCCGCGGGCGAAAGTGTTTTTGCAAAACCAAAGCGAGGGTACCCCGGAGGCGGGGCTGCGTCGCGTCGTCGGCGGGTACAATGCGGGTGCCGGCGTGGGTACGAGCGCACCCTCGAACGACGCTCGCGACGAGCGGGCCAACGCGCTTCCACACCCCGGAGAGGCCCTTCCTCGACAGATGCTTGCGGCATTGTCGAGCTGAAGAGCCTCTCCGCTACTGCTTCCGCGGGTGGTTAGGGGCACACTGCCCGTGAAATTCGTTTAGAAGATCACCTTCCCGGAGAGCCAGAGCCACCGCTCCCCGCCGCTGCCCGCCATTTGATTGGATTGGTTAAACGTCGAGGTGATAACCCCAAAAGTCGTGCTGCCGCTTGTCCAGGTAGTTCCCGGGTTGGCGAAATGCGGTGTGTTCGTCAGGCTGAAGCACTCCGCCCGGATCTGTAACTTGAAGCGCTCGGTGAGCCGGAAGTCACGGAAGAGGC
>JBEKAD010000579.1:0-4029 GCA_050018435.1 Terriglobia bacterium | reverse complement strand
CACGTTTTGTAGGGGCAGGCCTTGTGCCGCCCTCCGCAAGGGCACCCACGAGGGGTGCCCCTACAAGAGGCGCAAAATGTTTGCTAAGAAACAAGAAATTACGATCGTGTTTTACGGAGGATCTCAGTGACCTCTCTGTTGACGGCGTTCTGAGCACGGAGGTCACAGAGACACTACGTTAAGGAAGCAACACCTTCGCGGCACTCGAAGAAGTTGGCTCTTAGTACTACACTGTGCAGGCTGGAGCGATTTGAGCCCGCGGTTAGGAACTCACATTGATTCTCGAAACCCTGGGGACAGGAAACCCGTCCGCGTTGTCAAGGCCCAGGTTTAAGTTTGCCGAAGCGGCAACAAGAAACAGATTCTGCTCCCGACACCTAATTCGCTTTCCACCCAGATTTTCCCCTCATGCAGTTGAACAAGGCGTCGTGCAATAGCCAATCCCAATCCCGCCCCTTGCGTCTGAATCTCATCTCCCGGAACCCGGAAGAAATCTTCAAACACCTCTTGGTGAAATTCGGGAGCAATTCCCTTCCCGCTGTCGGCGACCGTCACCCGCACGGCGTTAGCTCCCGCCGAACCTCCCCTGCGCCGTTCCACCTCGTGGGGGGTGTTCGTGCGGCCGCGCCGCTCCCAGACATGCAGCTCTGACGCCAACCAGACCGCGCCCCCCGAGGGGGTGAACTTGAGCGCGTTCTCCAGGAGGTTCGATACAACCTGTTGTATTTTGTGGTAATCGAATTTGAAAAGCGGTATCTCCGCGTTGGCCCGGAAATACAACGCCACCCCCTTCGCAGAAAACTTGTCAATCCAGTACCCACACACCTCGGAAACGCAAGCGCTCAAATCCCCGGGCTGGAGCCTGAGCATGACCGCCGCGTTTCCCTTGGTGAGCGAGCTAAAAGCCAGGAATTCCTGAGCGAATTTCTGGAGTCGCGCGCAATTCGACCGCACTTGTTCGAGGATGTTCCGCTGGCGCTCCGTGAGTGGCCCCACTTCTCGGCTGAGCAACATCTCAACGTAGCCCGAGACAATGGCCAGCGGGTTCTTAATCTCGTGCGCCAACGTCGCCAGCGCCAGCGTGCGGCTGTGGAGTTCCTCCTCCAGGTGCCCGCGAGCCTCCAATAAGTCCTGGTAAAGCGCCGGGAGAGGGGTGGCTGTCTCAGCGCTTCTCGGCGCCGTTGACGCACCCGAGGGCTGATCCGCTCTCCTCGCCACGGAGCCTTCTGCCTTCTTGACAGACTTCGCCAGCGAGCCACCGGATAGGGTGTGGACTTTCCCCGCCTGAAGTAGTTCCGCCATAACACCTCTCTCACGTGCTCCCCCACGGAGCACGGATCACTAGCGTCGCGGCATGTTTGAGATTGTCAAAAACCATACCACTCCTGGTCTGCCCTCGTCAAGGGAAAAAATCGCAAAGTTCGTCAACTCTATGGAAAATAATTGCAGCATGGGTCATCATGTCATGGGTCCCCGCGAAGAAGGGCCCCCAGGGGCCGTCATAACCTCTGATTTATCAATGAATTGCGAAAGTGGCGGCCCTCTCAGCCATGCCGTCCTTTGGCCACTGGCTTGCTGTGAACATTTCCGAAGGTTGCAAGGTGATGGAAGGAGGAGGTGTGCCATCGGTGCAGAACGACGCCGTTTCCAGCGACTCCCCCTCCCGATTCCCCTGTTCTTACGAGGTGTCGACGGGGACGGGCAGGATTTCCTCGACTTCACCCTCGCGCTGAACGTTAGTGGGGGTGGCGCCCTTGTGGCGACGCGAAGGTCACTCCCTCGTGCCTCCCGGCTGTGTCTTGAAATGCCGACCGCTCCGGTGCCGCCCTTCCATATTCCCCTCCAACCCAACCGCGCCCTTTCGGGCCGCGTGGTAAGGAGCGTCGACAAAGACACGTATTATCTTTGTGCCGTGCGATTTGCTCGCCCATTGATTTGACCCCTCTGGGGCCGCTGTGATACTCTTGCGCGTGTCGGTGCCTGAGAAACAAATGCGCAAGGTTGTTGCGCGGCTACGCGACGGGAAACTTCTCCGGGGCTATTTGACAACCCCTGCTGCCGAGAGCCTGGAGGAATCCCTTCGCGAGGACGCGCCCACATTTAACCGCCAAATCGAGATCCATTCGGTCGCGTCGCGCGAGAGCATTTTAGTGTCCCTGGATTCTCTCAAGGCTGTGTTCTTCGTAAAGACTTTTGACGGGCGCAAAGATTACGAGGAGGTCAAGTTCTTCGCAAAAAGTCCTCCGATTCGTGGGCTGTGGGTGCGTGTCCAGTTCTTTGACCATGAGTGTATCGAAGGCGTAGTTGAAAATTCTCTTCGCTACTTGCTCGAGCCCGGATTTTTCATGAAACCCCCAGACGATCAAAGCAATAATGAGATCCTCTATGTGATCAAGAGTTCCTTGAGCGAATTTCGCATTTTGGGTGTAAGGACTGAGTACTAGCGCGACCCCGTCTCGGGAAGCCCAACCCATTTCCGGAAATTACCGGAGAACATCCACGCCACATCGCGGTCGATTTGCTTCCGTGTGAGGGGATAGCCATCGGCCATCAGGCGGGAATAGGATTCGGAGAGGGCGCGGGAGATCGTGCGGCGGGAATGTGCCCATTTGTAGATCAATTGGTCCAGTATCCGCGCGTCGGAGTGCTGCGGGATCACGGTGGCGCCGAGCAGTTCCAGGCGTTGCGCGGTGATTTCCTCCACAATCGAGGGGTTGTTGAGGAACCACCAGCAGCCGAAGGGCATCAGGTTGCCGAACTTCCGCGCGGCAACGCACAATGCGTGCTGATTCTCTCGCGACAGGAGGGTGGCCAGGAAACGCACCCCCGGGTTCTCCGCGCAGATTCGCTCCACCGAGGCCGTGTCCGCATACCCCACGCTATCGCCAGCATCCCTCAGGGCAGGATTCACTTGCCGCGAAACGCCGATCATCAGAGCGAAGGGAACGTTGTGCTGAAGGCACGTCGGAAGGACGACCTCGCGGATCAAGCGGGTGCGCGGAGAATCATCCGGATAAGTAAACGTGAAGGGCAGCGAAACCGCGAGATAAACAGGGCGCAGGCGGGCAATCCACAGGTCCAGGAAGCGGCGCGCCTCGCTCCCGGTCGGTGGCGTCAAATCCGCGCTGGTTTTGAAACCTGCCGCCGCCATCATCGCGTGCGCGGTTTCCCAATCGTTGAGGAGCGGGTCCATCCGCAAGGCGCGATGGAAACGCTCCGGGCAAGGTTCGCCCCGCTCCCACATCGCCCTTTCCACGGGGTCGAAGGGATCATTCGTCATCACCAATTCCGAAACATTGGCGAGTCCCAGGACCTGGTCAATGTACTGCTCAACGGTGACCGAGGCAAAATACTCGCGCGCCTGTTTCAGGTCCGGTTGGCAGGGATCAAGCCCCAGCTTGATCATGACCGCCACCACGCCGGCGGTCGCCTCCGAGAGCGGCGTGTTCTTTACAAAGAGAGCGTCCCAAATCAGGTCGGCCTGCTGGGGTTTTGTAAGCGCCCAAAATTGCTGCGGGGTCACCGTCGATGACCGGAATAATTCCGCCACCAGATAGTGGTAGTTCACCAGCTCATCGATTCCCCACAAGCACAGGCCTCCGAAACTGGACGGGTAAAGGTGCGTGTGAACATCAATCACCGGAGTCCGCTGGACGGCCTCCTCAACATTTCGCTGGAGCTCCGCTCCTGCCACCACCTCGCCAACTTGGGTCATCGCTTGTCTCCTCAACGTTTCAGCTTGGATGTTCGTTCTTTCGCGCCCCCGCGCCCCTCAACCGGATTTCTCGCGAGGGCGGGCAAGGGCGGGGCTATACAGGCCGCGCTCGTCGCATAGATGGTAATCCATTCCGGCATTGGGTACTAGCGAGGATTGCGGCCTGCCTCGCCTTGAACGGCAGTGTAGCACGGGCATCCTGCCGGTGCAGATTCAGAGAGAAAGCAAGATAGCGGTGCTGGGGTACGAATCTGCCGAGCGCCAGTCCCCCGCCCCACGCGGCGCAGTTGGAATGAAGTGGAACGCGTCTTCGT
>JBEKAD010000578.1:0-4914 GCA_050018435.1 Terriglobia bacterium | reverse complement strand
ACGGTGCCACCCCAACCCCCAACCTGCTCGCGAAATCGCGATTCCGGGCCTCCTAAGCCCATTCGCTGCAACATCGCAACCACCGGCCCTCCGCTAATTTGGACAGCCGTGGGCAAGCCCTATCCCTACATCTCGTAATTGCATTCACCCGTTCGAACGGCACCTGAGGTCGTGTGACCCGGAGAAGTCGGCCATGCCGACGGGAAGGGCAAGCACGAGGCCTGCCCCTACTTCGCGGATGGGCTCGTCACTTGTCCCGCCGCGGCGGGTCACTCGCCACTGCCCTTCTCAATTCGTTTTGGGAATTGACCTTGGGTTCGTCATCGAAGGAGCAGGCCACGGTCACGAAAAGAGTGACCATGGCTACCCCGCTGGCATGGATGCCGCTGGGTGGGACGAAGGTCGGCATTTGGTGCGAGTGCGATCCTCAAGGGATAACTATCGACTCGGCATCCGCAAGGCGGCGAATGGTGCCGAAGCCATGCGCCTCTTCATCCCATTTCACGCCATGCACCGGCACGACCATTTTGGGCCGGACGGCCAATGCGAAGGCGCGCAGATCGGCGGCTGAGGCATGGCCGCTGGTGTGGATATAGGCGATCTCGGTGCCACCCGCCTTGCACCATTCCAGCGCCTCTGCGTAATACGGTTCCGACAAGTAGCCGCGCCACATGGAGAAGTCGAAGGCGTCATCCGCTGTGGGCACAACGCCGCCAGCCTGATAGTCGCGCAGCAGGGCACGGCGCAGCATGATGACGTGGCGGCAGCTTGCCAGGTGGCGTGCGGCGATGCCGTTTTTCGCCATTCTCGCCACGAAGTCCCCGCGGCCCTGTTTGCGGTAATAGCTGCCAAGCGGTCGATGTTCTGGCCTGACCAGGAAACGAAAACGCGCCCCTTGATTCGTTTGAACAATTCGACGAAGTCCTGCTCGATCTCTTTCTCACTCTTCACCGGCTTGTCCGAGCCGAGATTGGTCCCCTCGGTCACCAGTACGTCGATATCGGGCGGCGGGTTAGCCATAAACTGGTCCACCAGCACGGATTTCCGGCCGTGGCGGCGAAAGTCGCCCGTATAGAGAATCCGCTTCCCGGCGCCCTCGACCAGCAGCATGTAGGCGTCGAAGGCAGAATGGTCGGTGAGATACGGCTTAACGGTGAACGGCCCAATGGCGAAGGGTCCCGAGCGGCTGTTCCATGTCTCGAAGGTCCGGGTGAGCGGACGACGCGTCACGTCACTGGTAATCGCGATCAGCTTGGCCGACTTCGAGCCGGTCCAGATCGGCCAAGTGGCCGGCAGTTCCTCCACCAGGCCCCAATGGTCCTGATGGGGATGACTGATCAGGACCGTCGCCGGACGGGTCCGATCCAGCGACGCCGGCAGCAGGCCGGTGGCGTCTTCCGGTGCATCCAGCGGTCGCCCCGCGTCGAGGATAAGGCGGTCACCTCGCGGATGCTCAATTTCAATGCAGCACCCGCCAATCTGGCGCGTGCCGCGGTGGACGGTAAGGCTTAGATTCAAGCTGCAGCTTTCTGTAAGTTATATTTGCTGATTCCGGATTTGAATTCGCTCGGACTTCCCTTCAGCAACAATCTGTTTCCGAAGTGGTCATCGAGCACTTGCTTGTGCTCGTCCCATACCCCGCCAACACGCTGATCCTCGTCGAAATCAAATACCACCAGCCTGACGGCCGGATCAATTGTCAGTTGTTCAGAGGTTTGTGCCACCCTTCGCACCAAAGGGTTGCCGCGGTCTACGTTTAGTTCAACCAAGTTCTTGCAAACTTGACGATACGAAGTTTCAAAATCCGTAAGATGCCTTTTTATGAACTTCTCATATCTATCGACCTGCTCAATCACTGCCGGGTTGTGTGTTTTTGATCTCAATTCGCGGTTATCGAATCGCTTCGCCTCAAAGAACACGACACAAGGCATGCCATCTTTTTCCTGAATAGCAGCAAAATCGATGCGGTCGGCAGTCCGCCTGCCTTTCCCCTTACGTTCCTCGGTGGCTTCCTCCTCCATGGAGTCCTGAGATAGCGCAATCTCGACGTCGATGACGTTATCGTTGCTCTTCATAATCTTGTGCACACCCTCTTTTTCAGCCTCGGCGTACCACGAGGATGCTTTCTTCAGGGATTTGATGTCGAATATATCGATGAAGAAATCTCCCATGCAGGCTCCAATATCGGGACGGCCGTCCTTCCATGAAACATAGGGGTTCGCCGACCGTAACTGTGGACGAACAAGGTATTTAAAGTGAGTTTTAAGTTGAAGCCCGCCACTGTAAGAAATTTCAAAAAGGCTGCAGCCTTGATAATAGACATTGACGGTTCTTTTCCTCATTGCGATGAACAAGTCTCTGTCGCCAACAATTCCGCTCTTGGGGAGCCAAGCTTTCAACGCATCCAAGAATTTCGTATTGTTAATTCCTCTGTCAAACATTGCATACCTCCTCGGTTTATCCCTGTCCCAGGATTATCGCGAAAGCTCTCTTGTTTCGCGTGGTCTAGATAAGCTTGGTCTCGATTCAAAGGTCCCCTGCTCAATGGGAGGCGACGATCCAGAAAGGAAGTCCCGATTACCTAACGAAGTTCCCCGTCGCTTTTCAGTGCTCCTTCGACAACTGAGCATAGTTCTTCCACTAGAGAATCGGTTTTGATGACATAGCGGTAGGCCCCGAGATTCACGGCTTGGATGGCCGTGGTCATGGTGGGTACGGCGGTCATCAGGATGAACCGCGCCCGGCTCTTTTTGGAGCGCGCATAATCGAGCAATTCGAGTCCTGTCGCATCCGGCATGCGAATATCAGAAATGATGACATCGTAAGCCCGTGAATCAATTTTCTCTTTTGCGTTCTGGCCGCTGGTCACTACGTCCACGTCGTGGCCGCTCCTGCTGAACGTATCTTTCAATAGCCGGCAAAGTGATTCTTCGTCATCGATAATCAGCAGTCTCGCCATAACAAGCCTCTCATTCCGAGCGGAGATTACGTTCCGCGTTCGACTGGCCAAAATGCGCGAAGCGCTTTGGAGGGCGACTATGAACCGGATCCTATTCCTTCAGCCACTGAAGTGCTTCCGCGAGCACCTGCCCGGGGGACTTTTCCTCCTCATCCCTGGCTTTGCCTGGAGCCGACCAATAGCTTAGGTGAAAATCCGAGCCCACAATTTCCAACGGGGGACCCCATTTGGGTCGTTGGACGGCATTCATTGTCCAATCGATCTCGTCAGCGAGCCCAAAACACCAGCCAATGTCGGCCGCAGCCCGCTGCGCATCCATATGCACCCCGCCCCAGGCGAGCTGCAGGAACATCCGCAAGTTGCCGTGGACCAGATAATAGTGAATTGCATACGAATTCTCGCCATGTCCCGAATGGCACAGGATGGCGTAATCCTCCACGGAGGCGTCATCACAGTCGTCGACGTAATGGTACAAGTCGTAAGGCGAAATTTCAATCTCCCGAGTGGAAAAGAGCCATTCCCCCCGCTCCTTCAACATCGCCGCAAGCTGCTCGGGAATCGTCGGGAAGGCCAAGCCCGCCTGTTGGAAGAGGTGCCGGGCTTTCTCAAGATCAGTCATCGCATTTCTCCTCCCCTGGGGCGAAATCAATCCCGCGCTGCTCGATCAGCTTGGCGCCCGACTCGTCTCCGAATCCGTCGCGCACCATGTTGGTGATCTGTTCCTGGGTAAAGGGCTTTACTTGGCCCTCGGCGATGCCGGGACTGGTTCCGGCCGCGGTTGTAGCGCCGACCTTGAGGTCGGCATGCCGTAGCGGCGGCGGAACCTGTCCCGATCCTATCGGGACGCCGCCATGGCGAGGTAAACTCGCCGCTACGTAAGCAGGTGCCGGGCTGAAGCCCGGCGCTACGGGTTTCTGTTGTGCCCTGGCGGGCGGGGCAAAGACCAACGATGTCGCAAGGATGAGGAAAGTGAACGTTTTGGGGGATCTCATGGCCACCTCGTGCGGGCGCAATGCGTGCCCCTACGCATCAGCGGTACGCTTCCTTGCGATGGCGGACGGAGTGGATGCGCAACGTGTCGCCAGTTTGGGAAACAAACACCCGATAGTCGCCGGAGCGCAAGCGGAGCTTTCCTGCAAGTTCTCCCTTCAACTGCTTGATATCCCCTTGCCCAGTGCGTGCGAAATGTACCAAGGTGTCAAAGAGGCGTTGTGCGGTAGGCTTGTCGAGGCGGCGGACGTCGGCCCTGGCTTCTTCAGACCACTCAATGTTGAGGCCCATCTTTACCCGCCAGATTCTCCACCGTCAGGCCGAACTCAGCCATAACTTCTTGCATGGGGATACCTTTGCCCCCTCGTTCTTCAAACCAGGCTTCCGAACGGGCTACGGCTTGGCTCTCCTCTTCGGTGACCGGCTCGTCGTCGATGGGGGCGGTGGCGATGGCACGCGAGACGGGATCCAGCATCGCCTTGAGCAGACCGACGACGGCAGACACCTGACTTGGCGCCAGATGCTCGATCAATTCATGCGCTTGCTGCTTCTCGTGGCTGGAAACCTGTACCATCGCAAAACCCCCTCTCGCCATCGCCCTCACAAAGAGGAAGCGTCGAGGTCACCCTATCCTACTCTACATTATATCACGGGCGGGCCGGCAGTCGTAGACCTGCCCTTGAGGGCGGCATCCAGTAGCGGCCGCCGCCATGGTCCGTCGGCTGACGGATACACTCGCCGCTACGTCGGCATGTGCCGGGCTCAAGCCCGGCGCTACGTCGGCTACCGCGGCGCGCAGCGCGTTAAGAAATGCCTCGCTCGCGCCGGCGGCCTTGAGGCTTTGGCAAAAATCTTCAGACGGGGCGAAATCAATCCCGCGCTGCTCGATCAGCTTCGCGCCGGAATCATCTCCCAGCCCGGCGCGCACCATGTTGCTGACCTGCTCCTGGGTAAAGGGCTTCGCC
>JBEKAD010000577.1:0-4071 GCA_050018435.1 Terriglobia bacterium | reverse complement strand
ACAGGGCCAGCCGGGAATACATCGCGGGCTTGCTCGAGGCCCTCCTCGACACTCCGGGCGTGACGGCGCGTGAGCCGCGGGTGGTTTCGCGGTGTATCGAGATTTACGGCGCCCACAACATCGAAATCGTGGACGCCTATCTTGTCGCGCTGGCCGAGGAAACCAAAACCCCGGTGTTGGCCACATTCAACAAGAAGGACTTCCGCCGTTTCCCACACCTTAAGCTGATTCCCTGAGCCGTGAGCCGGTAGCGTCGAGGTATCCGGCACCGAGCCGGATACCTCCGCGGATCTTCCCAAATTCGACCAGCGTCACGACGTTTCCCGTCGCGGATACGAAGTGAAAAGCCGCACAGGAATCCGTCGGCTGACGGATACCTGTGCGCTACCTGCTTCGCAACAATTGCTGGAGCTACGCCTGTGATGAGCTTCATCCGCCGGGCATCGGGGTTTCAAAGCCCCAGCCCGGGGAGGACGAAGGTTACGGACTGCCGACGATCTTCAACTGCATCGACGTGAAGGTTGGCGCAAGGAAGCACCATCTGATCAATGGCAATAAGGGCGAATGCCCATGCGCGTATTGCAAAGTGAGATTATACTTTAGGGGAAATGGTGTCAGGAACCATTTCTCCTTCATTTTCAAATCCGCGTGCGCCCATCGGTGGCCAGGGGTGTGCGATCGTAACCAAGCCAAATCGGTCGTACCGAAACGGCAGGCGCCGACGTCGCACCGCGATAATTTACGCGCCCGCCCCGCCGGGCACAAGGCCGAAAAGCCGCGGACCTTGCGAAGCAGGTCCGCTACTTGCTCGTCTTGCTCGTCATCTCGCGATCGTCAGTGACGATCATTCGCGTGTCAGGTCTTGTCGCTCTGGCGGGCGTCAAAGCGACTCGATGATGGCGTCGCGTTCCACGCGCTTATGATTCGCGACGGCACGCAAAATGGCATTCAGTGTTCCGATGCGGAGGTATCTGTGGGCGGGAACGGCGAGGCGCTGGTGTGAGGGATCGTCCGTCTCCAGCACCACGTGGCTGCCTTCCTGATGGACCACGCGGTAGCCCCACTTGCGGCATAGCGTCTGGACAAGATCCTGGCCGCTCAGGTCGCGCGGAATTTTCATGAGTTGGCGAGAACTTCATCCCGGACGAGATGGAGACGGATCGCCGTCGGGGGCTGCGGATGGTCAAAGAAATAAGCTGCCACCGCCTCTTTCACGTTTCCACGCAACTGGTCCCAACTGTCAGCCTGGGTGAAAATGCTTTCCGACAAGCATTCCGCTACCAAGCCGCCATCCGCTTCCTGGGTCACTTCAAAAACGATCTCCGCCATGGGCAAAGCTTATACCATCCGGGGCGGGGAAACAACGGCTGACTGGAGGCGGACCATGAATTCCCGATTTTGTAGGGACGGGGACAGGCACGCTATTTCCCATTTTTTCCAGGCAAATTGACCCTTCTAACCTCATTTCACATGACCTGCCGCGTGGCTGGGCGTACTACTCCCCTGCTGAAAATGTCAGGCCGAGGACCGGGTTGGGGGTTCGCGCTCATCGCAACGATGAGTCTCCGGCTGGCTATTCCTCGGCCGGCTGGCGCAGAGCGAGCCCAGCCCTGCGATTCTGGTGCGATTAGATGACGCGAATCGCAGAGCTGGGCTCGCTCTGCGCCAACCGGCCTGGTCAATGTCCCAGAAACGCCCTACCCGCGGTTGTGCGTGGCAGGCAACCGGTGGTCGAGGCGGCGGAAGTAACCCCTCATCCGGCTCCGTCGGCTGACGGACTGATGAGTACGCCCGTCGCGGTCCACCTTCTCCCCTCGGCGAAGGTTGGAAATATCGCGGGGCACGCACGCGCGCCCGAAGAACCAGTTCCCTCTCCGCGGGGAGAGGGGGGACCGCAAGGCGGTGGGTGAGGGGTTACTTCCTGGCCTTTTCCAACTCCGCGACGATCGTGTTCACCACATTCCGACGCCGAAGTGCCGCCCTCAAGGGCGGCGCTACATTCAAACTAGGACACTACCTGCTACCGGTTGCAAGCCAGCCCGAGGGCGGTTAAGATTGGATTATGGGAGACGTCGCAATACACAAGGCGAATGAACTACCTTCCGACGCACGCCGCGCGGTGGAGCGAGTTCTGGGCCGAGTCCTTGAACCCGATGAGGAGGTGAGTATCATGGCATTCTCACCTCACGCTGCACCCACCGGAGAGGTCCGCCAGAAGCTTGCTCGCCAACTCGAAGATCGCATCACCAGGACGGCCGAATCCGTACGCCACGTTCCCGATGATGAGCAAGAGGCCGCAATTGACGAAGCCCTCAAGTACGTCCGCGCGAAGCCGAAATGAGGATTGTCCTCGATACCAAAGGTCTATACCGCCATCGATGGCAAGGCGGACGTGCTCTGCACACTTGATCGGGATTTCTATGAGCCGGAAGTTGTTGCCTTCTGTCAACAGCGTGGCGGACACAGCGTGGCGGAATACACCGTGGAAGACTTGGACCGCGAAGCCGCAAGTAGTCGGCCAGTTTGGGAGCGCCGGCAGATGGAGCTGGCGGGCGAAGCAAAGGATGAAAGCCGCCGGGCCAGATGATCGTCATCGCGGACACCACCCCCCTCAACTATCTCGTCCTCATTGACCATTCCAACTTGTTGCCCCGCCTCTATGGTCGTGTGTTGATCCCACCAGCCATCACGCCTCGTGCCGGGCAGTCTCACGGCTCCAATTCATTTTGACGTTCAACAGCCTAACGGACGATCAGATCGCTGCGGCTCTCGAGCGCATGCTCCAGGCGGACACCCTGGTTATCGAATTTGTAGAGGACCTTCCTTTCTGTTAGACTGGTCAAATAGACAGGTCTAGAGGAGGGTAGGGGATATGACCACGATGGGTTTCTACGAAGCGCGGACGCACCTTTCCGAGCTGCTCGATCACGTCGCGAGGGGAAAGAAAGTTCTTATCACCCGGCGCGGCAAACCTGCAGCCCTGCTTAGCCCGCCCCCCAAGGAGGACCAGCGGGATGTGCGGCAGGTTGTCCAGGAGATGCTGGCGTTCCGGGACCGCGAGGGGCCAACGCTGGGCGGCCAGGTGACCATTCGGGAGCTGATTGACGAAGGCCGCCGCTTCTAGTGTTGCGAATTGTAGCGCCGGGCTTCAGCCCGGCATGTGCCGCCCTAAAGAGCGGCTCTACGGCGTCGAGGAGGCACGATGGCGAAAAAGGCAAGGAAGCTTGGCATGGCCGAGTTTGTCCTCGACAGCTCGCTCGCTTTGGCCTGGTACTTCAAGGACGAGGCAGACCCGTATGCGGATGCGGTGGCGGCGCGCTTTCCGGCGGCGCGCGCCGCCGTGCCGCTGATTTGGCCCCTGGAGGTGGCGAACGCGGTGCGGATGGGAGAGCGGCGCCAGCGGAGCACGGAGGCGCAGGCCGCCCAATGGCTTACCTACCTCGGGTTACTCCCCATTGCCGTCGATGACGAGACTAACGACCGGGCTTGGGGTGAAGTGCTAAGCCTGGCGCGTGCGCATCGCCTTTCGGCCTATGACGCGGCCTATCTGGAACTGGCCTTGCGCCGCGGCCTGCCGCTTGCGACGCTCGATGAAAAGCTCAAGGCCGCAGCCTCCACCGTGGGCGTGCGGGCGTTTGCTCCGTGACGCGTAGATCCCGCCTTGTCGCCTATTGTTTTCCGACGAATCTGCATTTGCAATCCTTGTTCCTCGCGAAGCACGCGGCAACAATGCACATGGCCCTAAAAACGGCCTATTCGTTGAAGTATAACCTCCTGCCCCCCCGGAAGTCCCTCACCGACTATTTCGGAGAGGAAAGGGGCAGGGCGATCTGGAACCGGCTCACGGTCCATTACACGCCCAAGCATGGGAGTTGGCTGAACCCGGCGGAAATCGAGATCAGCCTGTTTTCCCGGCAATGCCTGGGCCAGCGCAGAATTCCCACCTTGAGCATCTTGCGACGGGAGTCCCGCGCCTGGAACCGCCAAGTCAATCGGCATCGGGTCAAGATCAACTGGCAGTTCACCCGCAAGAGGGCACGCGCAAAATTCGGCTATAAAAGGAATCTCTTT
>JBEKAD010000576.1:0-4075 GCA_050018435.1 Terriglobia bacterium | reverse complement strand
CTCTCAGCTAAGGCATTAGCTGACAGCTTCCTATTCGATGCTGATATCCTCCGCCGTTTGATAATTCCCGATACTGATTTGCGCCGCCAGCGCTCCGGCGACTTGCTGGAAGGCTTTGCCGTAAATGGTCGAGTCGTCGAGCGCCACGGGCTTGCCGGAATCGCTTTGCTCCCGAATCGACAGGTCGAGGGGAATTTCGCCCAGGAACGCGAAGTTGAGCTTCTTCGCGGCTTCGCGCGCGCCGCCGTGGCCGAAGATTTCTTCGCGGTGGCCGCACTGCGGGCACAAGTAATAGCTCATGTTTTCCACAATGCCGAGGATCGGCACGTTCAACTTTTGAAACATGGCGATGGCTTTGGACGCCACGCTCAGCGCCAGGTCCTGCGGCGTAGAGACAATCACCGCCCCCGTGAGCGGAATGGTCTGCGAAAGGCTCAATTGGACATCGCCCGTGCCCGGCGGCATATCGATGATGAGATAGTCGAGTTCTCCCCAGCGCACGTCGCCGAGAAATTGCTGGATGGTCTTGTGCAACATGGGCCCGCGCCAGATGACGGCTTCGTCCTTGGGCAGGAAAAACGCCATGGACATGATCTTGATGCCGTACGCGACGGGGGGCTCGATTTTACCCTCCACCACGCACGGCGCTTCGCTTCCGCCCATCAGGACGGGCACGCTGGGCCCGTAGACGTCGGTGTCCAACAGGCCCACTTGGGCGCCCGCGCGGTTGAGAGCCACCGCCAGGTTCGCCGCCACCGTGGATTTCCCCACGCCGCCCTTGCCGCTCGCCACGGCTATGGTGTACTTCACCTGCGGGATCAGCGCGTGGCCCGCGCCGCGCGCCGGAGCTTGCGCCACCAGCCGAACTTCCACGTCGGCAACGCCCAGCGCCATCACCGCCGCGCGCGCCTGCGCCGTGAGTACGTCACGCAGCGGGCAGGCCGGCGTGGTCAGTTGCAGCGCGAACGAAACTCGGTTGTCGCCAACTTCCAATTCCTTGATAAAGCCCAGCGTCACGATGTCGCGCCCCAAGTCGGGGTCCTTCACCGTTCGGAGGGCGTTCAAGACATCTTGCGGGCTGATTTGGCTGCTCATGCAGGTTCTCCGTGTAATTTCTGGAAATGCCCAGACCTTTCATTCTGGAGTGCACCGGAGGGTTTGTCAAACATAGCTTGTGTGCTTTGGTCTCAAATCTCAGATCGGCAATTTGCCATCTCCACACGCCCCCTCATCGTCGTCATTCTTCCCAGTCTTCTTAAATCTGCAATCTGCAATTTGAATTCTCCAGACGCGCTCATGCCGCTTGAGTCACGAATCCTGGCGCCTGAATCCGCCACTCCGCCGCCCGCCTGCCGCCCACCTTTCCCGAGCGCCAGCCCAAGTCTTTCTCCTTTCCTTTCAATAACATTCTGGCCTTGCACTGATAAGTGGCTTATTTATCTATAACATTCTGGCCTGGGAGTGAATCTGAGCCCAGTCAATTTAATATCTCATTTGATTTCAAATACATTCTGGGTAATACCTTCATTTTACCATCCTTATTCTTCCCTTCGCCATAGCCTATGAACAGATTGGTTAAAGTCCTTATTTTCAAACGCTTGAACTCTTAGCGCGCTCATCACAATTTCTCCAATTCATCGCTAAGGTGCTGTCTTTTCATAAACATTCTGGCCGCGCATGGGGTTTTCGGTGACTGCTATCTCGGGGGCTTAGCCAAGACCCTCTTCCCACGCGCTCGTGAATCGACATAATTTCACTTTTCCGCGAGCTTCGCACGGGGCTCGACCCTTCCCCGTTGCGGTCGGCTTGACCAACTCTCTCCGTGTTCTCCGTGTCTCAAAGCGGTCAACACGGAGGGCACAGACCGTCTCTGCGGTCTCTGTGTGAACGCTTTGCCCGCCGCAGAGGACACGGAGATGCCGCCGCCCATTGCGCAGATGTGCCGCCCGATGCTTTCCGTTATTTCAGGTTTTTCTACCATGGGCATGGGAGTTTCTCTTCCCTTCCTCCCCATAGGGGCCTCGCCAGAGCGCCATGCAGCGGCAGGAACAGCAAGCGCGGAGCTGGCTTTTAGGTCAAGGCTCTTCGCGCGGGCCAGCGGGAACCGGCCACATTAATCAGTATACATACAATTCTAGGCTTTGTCAAGCACGAATTGGCCTACAGAAAAAAGCCTATAGATTAGGAAAAATGTCATGACAAAACATCAGGAACGGAGAACCAAAATGAGGGGAAGGGCGGGGCTTTACTCCGAGGGCCGCCGCAGCGGCCACCCGCTGATAAACTATTCTTAACATATAACGTAAACAACGTACGATGTTATTGACGTATGAGAGCGAACCCCGGTGGGACAATCGGACTTGCTTTTGCAGCTCCGCGTTCTCTGCCCCTGCTTTCCTGCTTGCCACTCGTCACTCGTCACTGCCTGAGTGCTTGTACCCTTCCTGATAGCTATAGTATGATGCGCGGCACCGGGCAGCTACTTGAACTTGCCAAGGAGCCCGATGCGCGTCTGCCCCCAATGCCAGAGAACCTATCCCGACGACACGGATTTCTGTCCGCGCGACGGCGCGCCGCTTCGTAGGGGCAACCCTCGTGGTTGCCCCAGGGCGGCCACAATGGCCGCCCCTACAAGCCGTTGTGGTCAAGCTCGTCGATTTCGGCATCGCCAAGCTGCGCGAATCCGCCACCCACACGCAAACCGGCATGGTGCTCGGCACGCCCGCGTATATGTCGTTCGAGCAGGCATCCGGCATGAGGAGCGATGAACTCGACGCGCGCTCCGATGTTTATTCCTTGGGTGTGGTCGTATGCGAAATGCTTCCCGGCCGCCTGCCGTTTCAGTCCGACACGCCGGTGGGTTACCTGCACATGCACTTGCAGGATGCCCCGCCACCTTTCCGCACCGTCAAGCCTGACCTCCCCCCGTTGCCGCGGTGTTGCTAAACATGTCTGCACCGTGGGGCTCAGGCCGGTGGCGCGAAAAGGCTCAATAATTCGTCTTTGGAGATTTCCTTTCTAAGATCGTCGACTTCAATCACAGCGTGTAGCCACGGCACGGGGTGTGGGCCGTGGGCTTTTCCAAGGTCACAACGTCTCGAACCCACAGTCTGAAAAACATGCCGTGGCTACGACCTCCGGAGGATCATGTGGCACGAAAAAAACGCACCGATCACGAACTCCAACAAGCCTCGATCCATTTGCATTATGAGTTCTGTATGCTTACATCCCTTGCCAAAGGGTTGGCGTCTGAAATCGCGGCGAACGATTGGTTGCGAAACGCCTTGCTGGAATCCTTCGTAATCCACGTGCGTGTACATCTAGAATTTCTGTACCCCAAAGGGCCGAACCGTGACGCTGTGATAGCAGCGGACTATTTCCCTTCGAGCAACCATTGGGAAAAACTGAGACCTGCCCTGTCCGACACGCTGAAGAAGGCTCGTATTCGGGCTCACCAAGAACTTGCGCATCTGACGTACGCAAGATTGAATGTAACGCCAGAAACGAAACCTTGGGCATTCATCGAAATCGCAAACCAGATTCAAAACGCAATGCACATCTTTTTGGAGAATGTGCCTAAGCATCTCCTCTGCGACCAATGGCAGACCCCGCAAAAAGGTGCCTAGCGCATAACCATTCGCCGGTGGCGACGGCATAGGGGGTAGCCACAGTCAGTGCAGTCCTGACCGTGGGGTTTTCTCATGCCTAATGCCCTTGGCGTCTCACGACTTGTTCATGAGGGCTTTTTCCACTGCTTCCGGGTTTCTATACAGAGCGACATAAATGATGCAGGATTCGGCGGTAGCGCCGGGCTTTAGCCCGGCATGTGCCGCCCTAAAGGGCGGCGCTACTTATGTCGCTCTGTATAGCAATCACCGTCAAGTAGGCGCGCACCGCGCTTTCCGGGGCCTGCGCCCTTGCTCCCACTCCTGGAGCGAGCGCGGGCTCAAGGCACAGCGCCGTTAGAATTCCGCTTGCCTAGACTTGTCTCGCGAGGCCATTTTGCCGTCAGGGGTCCGTCAAATTCCGATGGGCTTCAAAAAGACCCCTCACCCCCACTACCCGCAAAACGTGG
>JBEKAD010000575.1:0-4088 GCA_050018435.1 Terriglobia bacterium | reverse complement strand
CGCAAAGCTTCAGCGTGGGCCTTCTTTACGCTTGTGATACGAAGGTGCAATCAAAGAGATACTTAATCGTACGTTCTTCAGTCTCGGCGCCTGAGCCGGGTTCTACTTTCTGTACCAATATGAACGCACCTTCGTATCAATCCTCCCTTCAAGGGCATTTTCATACCATTCGCTGATTTTTGAGTCTTAACTGTTTGTCTCAAAAATGGGGACAACTCCAACATACGTGAGATTAACCGTGGTTGCACGGCGAGGGAATGGGGGGGTACGCTTTGAGATTGGCCGGGGTGGTTAACCCCATGCTTACGGAACAAGCGATACAAGAAAGAGCACATTACCTAAATTAAAGTAACTCCCCAAACAGGTCCGGTCGGCCGGTCCGGTTGAAGTAATCGGCAGCGCGGCCGAGCCGGGTCACCTGCTCTGTCCTGCCCCACGGGTCCTGGTCATGACCTTCATCCTCGAGGCCAACGAAAACAGGCGCGTTATTCCCGACGCTTTGCGCTACAGAGCATACCGCCTCGACTAAGGCTTGCAAGGAGGGACGAGAATGGTCTGGAAACCGCGCGGTGCTTCGCTTGCTCGGATAGTACGGGTGAAGATTCAAATCAAGTGGGAGGTCGTACGCTTGAGCCATCATTAAAGAGTACATGGACGTCTCGACGGCATCCCGTACGATGCTTCCTAAGGTCGTGCCAGGCCCTCCGACAATCACATTTGTGGCTAAGCCGGGGAGGGCCGCCTGGTTTCCGTTGGAGACTACAACTCTACGCACAGTCGAAATCGCCCGTACCGCGCGCTCTATCGCCACACGGGGCATCTGCTTTCGGAGCAATTTGTTACGGATCGTGTCATCAGCGGATTCGATCCCCACGATCACCCGTACTTCGCGTCCGGCGCCCAAATCCGCAGTGAGCCTGCTGACCACTTCAGGCGTCACGAAGGCCTCACGCGACTCCACCGATACGAGTCGCAGTTCAGGGAGGGACCGCGCGAAATCGAGGACGGCAGTGAGGATTTCGGGCGCCAGCTCTAAACGATTGAGGACAGATCCGGAGTTGTACACGACGAGGTGTGCCACCCTTGGCCAGATCGAGGAGTAGTGTTTTTGCAGCCACCGGAGTCTTGCCAGGTTCATCGCGGCATCGAATCGACGTCCCTCTCCCCGCCCGATATCACAATGATGACAGTTATTCCTTGCGGCGTACGGACAGATTCCTGAAGGTGCCTCATTGCCTAAAACAATAGCTAATCGAAGACCCCTGCGGTCGTAGACAGGTCTAAACAGGCTCTTTGGATGTGGCGTTATGGAGTCGTCGAAGTCGATGTGACGCACCATCTCTTCAGTCAAAATTGACGACGTAGTTGCCAAGAACTAACACCTCCGCGCCTGATCGCGTAGCTGTCGTCAAAGCATCCGCCGCGTTACAAACTATTGGTTCACGGTCGTTCAAAGGAGTATTGATAATGAGACGTGCGCCCGTCAAGGGGTCAGTTTGGTGCTGTAACCACAGTTTCACTTCAGAAACTCGCAATGCCAAGCCGCCTCCACATCAAGCTGACACGCTGTCCGTTAGTCGGTGAGCCATTAGTCGGCGAGCTTGACTTTGCGCTGCAAGTGTCATATTTTCCAGGGCGGTGATAGCCAATCAAGAGACCCTGAGCATGTGAGATTCGCGGTATCTCTGCGGCATAGTGCGAATGGCGGAGCCCTCCATGGAAAAGAAATGGTACAACTTCATAGTTTCGGTCGATCACCCCTCGGAAGGCAGTGTTGAAGAAGAGGGCGCCCCCGAGCCCGGCAAGATGCCCACCGCTTCCCCCAGCGCTGCTCAAACGGTGGCAGAAATCGCTTCGGCGGCTGCGATCAACCCCACCTTCACGGCTCCGGTGAGCAACCCCACCTCGTTTGCAGAAATCTACCACGCCGCGGAGATTGTCGATCCCAGCCACGGATACACGATTCTGAAAGTGGCCGATATGCTCCAGAGCGAATACATTCGCAGTCTCGCGCCCACAGTAAAGCGCAGCTCCATCCTGCTTGCCCTGGAGGCTGCGGGCGTAAAGATTCAGGGAGTCATCGAGGATGCGGTGCGCCGGGATCGCGCTCTTGATACCTACGAGCACGTGCAGGAAAAATCGCTGCACGAACTCGAAAGCAGTAAGGTCGAGGAGAACCGCCAAATCCAGGCCGAGCTCGACCGGATCGCCGCCGAGCACCAGGCACGGATCCAGAAAAACAACGATGATGTCGCCAAGGAGAAAGAGCGCTTTTATGGATGGCGGCTGAAGAAACAACAAGAAGAGCAGAAGATTCACGACGCGGTTTCATACTTCGTAACCGAGAACCCGATTACCACCAGCGGGCCCCCGTCGGAACCGCCTGCTCCCCCCAAGCCGAAAGGAACTTAGCGAGAGAGAGGAGTCCTTATGTGGAAACGTCTGTCACGCATAATGCGTTCGTTCGTGGGCTTTTTCATATCCGCAGCCGAGAATCCCGAGATCATTCTGGAGCAGAACCTGCGCGATATGAATGACCAGGTTCCCCGGATGAATGACAGCATCGCCATGGTCAAGGCCAACGTGACGCTACTCGAGAAAGAAGAAGCCAAATACAAGAACGACGTGAATGATTTGAGCGCCAAGGTCAAGGCGGCAATCCAGGGCAATCGCGACGACTTGGCGGGAAGCTATGCGATGCAGCTCGAACAGGTCCGCAGCGCCCTGGCACGTAACCAGGGTCAATTGACCACCGCTCGCTCCGCTTTCGACAAGGCGATGATGGTCAAGCAGGCCTTCATGAGGGAAAAGGAACGCAAGACCCAGGAGGCTCTCAATGCCATCCGGGACTATCACCGTGCCCAATGGCAGAAGAAAGTCGCTGACACTATGGAGCAGTTCGACGTGGCGGGCATCAGCCAGACCCATGATGAAATGGTTCGGAAAATCGAAGAGGTAACGGCCGTTAACGAAGCCCGCATGGATATGGCCCTGGGGAACGTGGACCAGCAGAAGTTCAAGATCGAGGAAGAAGCTGAAAAGATGCGCGCGAGTGAACTGGTAAAGCAATTCAAGGTCGAGATGGGTCTGGTGGCGCCGGAACCCTCGGCGGCGACCGCGGAAAAAACCATCGGCGGGAAAGAAGCGCAGAAGACCAATTGAGGCAGATACTGAACCTCGCGCGTTGAGGGTGGGGAAAAGGCACGACAAACCCAACTGGGGGTGCTGTCCTAATTTCAGATGTAGCGCCGGCTTCCAGCCGGCATTGAGCCGCCAAGATGGCGGCGCTACGTTCAAATTAGGACAGCACCCGACGGGGAAATCGGAGGGGTGAGAGATGTCTACATCGCGGAAAAAGCTATCGGGAATTCTCATCTTTGTATTCACACTGGGGGTGCTCGACTTTGCATTGCCCGCAGCGCGGGCGGCGGAGGCAAACGCCGTACGTGTCCGCGTCAACATCTGGGTGGGTTGTGTGGGAGGATTGGTGGCGAATGGCGATCTGGACACGGCGCCGGGCTCCATTTATGCCAAGAAGGGGCTCAAAGTCTCTTTCAAGATCATCGATGATTGGACGGACGGCGCGGCGGCCCTGGCCACCGACAATGTCGATGTGATGCTGACCACCGCGGACGTCTGGGCTAAGGACTACGCGCAGTTCAAGGCCCGGGGCTTTGGGGCGCACGCCTTCTTGTTGGTGGATTGGTCGCGCGGGGCCGACGGCATCATCGCCGCTCAGGGCATCAACAGTTTGAAGGACCTGGTGGGTAAGAAAGTGGCCTTCGCGCCTTACACGCCCTCGCATTTCCTGTTGTATACAGGGCTCAAGGAGTCGGGCCTCAGCGCGCCACAACGAAGCGAAATATTTTCCCAGGGAATCCACACCAAGGATGGCATCGAGCCGGCCACGCTCTTTGCCCAACAGAAGGTGGATGCCGCCGTCGCCTGGGATCCTGACATGAGCGACGCGGTGGCGAAGCGACCCGGCTCCCGGAAGATCTACGACACCCACACCGCCAGGAATCTGATCGCCGATATCCTGGTGGTAAGCGACCGGTTTGTCGCTCGCAACCCGCAGACGGTGAGCA
>JBEKAD010000574.1:0-4089 GCA_050018435.1 Terriglobia bacterium | reverse complement strand
ACAACTACACGACCCTGGAGCAACCCCACGGTAATAAACCGGGGCTCGCCATAATCAACCCGGTCATCCAGGATGGTAATCGTTTGGCCCGCAAACACCTTTTCAATCCCAACGAAGTCGATGCCATGCTTCTGAATGTTGGCTTGCCGTTTCGCTTCATCCCATTCATATTGCATAGTATAGTGTAGTTACAATTTGTAGTTACGTCAACCTCGGTTTCTCTTCGGAGCCGCGTAGCCACGGACAGTGCCTTTCTGTCCGTGGGCTTTTCGGTGCAAGACGAACCCACGGTCAATCAAAGCCAGATTGACCGTGGCTACCGCTCCATTCGCCTCCGAAATTCTGCTTGCCAAGTCGAATCCATGACGTGATGCGCGGCGGACAGCTAAGGACCTGCCGCTCAGGCGAGCCGCGCTTTTGGCCGTCGCCCGCGGCGCCTTGTCAGGCGCTTCGGCGCTTTGATGCGGGTCGATGTTGCAGCCGAAGAACGGGGGCGAGCGCGCGCAGCGTCCGGTTCACCGTCGCACTGTCGGGAAAGACGTCCAACACTTCCGGATCGATCACGGCGATGTTAGCGCCCTGAGCGTATCTCGCCGCCGTGACACCTCGCTCTGCGGTGGAGAAGTCGTACTCCGGCCGCATCGTGTCGCGATCGCTCTTCCGGTTGTGACGGTTAACCTTTTTCTTCATATCGTCTCCTCTCGGCGGGCATCGCACGCCTCGCCGAAATCAGGCGGGTGCGCGGTGGCCGCTCGGCAAACGCCACGACCAGCAGCCTGTGCTGATTGGACATCCCGAGCACAAGATACCGCTCCTCGTTGAAAGAGTGATCCGGGTCTGGCATGAGGAGCGCGAGCGGATCTCCGAACGCTGTTGAAGCCTCGTCGAACGTCACGCCGTGCTTTCGGGCGTTGGACTCTGCCTTCTTCGGATCCCACTCGAATATATAGCCCAATAGAAAGCCTCGCAAGCCACAGACAGTGCCTTTCTGTCCGTGGGCTCTTCCGTGCAAGATGAACCCACGGTCAATCAAAGGCAAATTGACCGTGGCTACCACTTGTTGATTCACACAGCCAGAGGCGTGAGCTGGTAGATGCGGGCAAGGTGACCTGCCTTCTTGAGGTCACCTGTACTTAACGCCTCGTGCACTTCATCCAGTTTCTGCGCGTCTTCCGGGGACAGATAGGGTGACCACCCCGTGTCGGACTCAATCCACTCAATCTCGACCGCCGCAGCGTATTGTCCCGCATGGATGAATTTCGTGTGACGCCTCTTCGTCATGACTTTCTCCTGAGGGAATCGTCTGCGCATCGGCCGGGGTCAGGCCGATACGCGGTGACCACCACGGCTGGAGAATCCGCTTGGCTCGGAGTACCTCACACAACGTGGGGGGGCTTGCCCTCGTTGACTTTCTGCCGGACAAGCACACAAGGCCCCTTGTGATAGGTCGGGTACTCTTCGACCACGGCGCCCTCCCGGCCCCTTCAAGGATCTCCCTCACAAGAATACCATCTGCCGCAAGCTCATCATACCCGTGATCCGAGATGAGTACCTCTTGACGGCCTACCAAGCCGAGAATGCGCTAAAAGGTCTCACTCATCGAGATAGCTCAAGCATGGATTGTCGACGATCCAACTCCGGCCCAGGTCGAGCCGCCTTAACTGCCAGCCGAAAGGCCTAAGGCTAGGTACCCATGATTACTGCGTCGATACCTTCGCATTATAACGCCACCTATGTGGCATCCGCCTTCCTAGCGCAGCCAGGGAAGAGCAAGCGTAGCGCGGACTTGGTTTGGAGGTCAGCGGCTTTCAGCTTCCAATCCTTGCGTTCTCAATCGGCAGGCCAAAGCACACCCTGGGGAAATAAAGCGAGGGGATGCAAGCCGCGTAGCAACGATAGAATGTGGCCCATGGCGCGGGAAGGTGTGAAAGAATTCAAGGCCACGTATTAGCACGGATTCGCCCGGACCAAAACAGAGGACTTATCCGTGCTGATCCGTGTTGATCCGTGGCCCCAACCAATTTTTTCACAGCTTCGCAAGCCATGGGAAACGAAGCTCGAGGAGGAATGAGCCCCGGCAGGGGCGACAGAAATAATCGACCACTGTGAGCGACTCTGTCGCCCGCGGACGCGGGCTGAAGCGTTCACAACTGCCGCTTCCCCACGGCTGTCGCCCGCGCACGGCCAAAGGTCCGCCGACCTTAATGGCGGACGGGTCAAAGGAGACCGTGGGCCACAATCTATCGGCCCTGACGGGCCTGAGCCTAAATAGAGAGTAGCGCTGACCTTCAGGTCAGCACAAGAGGGCCCGCGCAAATGCCGACCTGAAGGTCGGCGCTAGGCTTGCTCGACCACAGTTAACTACAAGCTGTGAGCTGTCAGCAGTCAGCATTGAAGACGCTTCCCGGCTAAAGCGGGGATTGAAACCCTCGCTTTGGACTTTCAACTTTCGACTCTCAACAACCGACTTTCGACTTTTCCGCCAGCAACTTTTTGTAGCCTCCAACCCTTGTAGAATCCTCTTGACATCAATAGCGTAGGTTGATACACTATAGGGGTGTTACGGTAGGGTGCTGTCATGTCCGCGCGCAAATCTCCCAGCTTCGTCAACCCCAACCCGTCCGACTTACCAAGTCCGGAGGGCAGAATTCAGGTGATAGAGAGTAGACAGTAGGCGGAGGGCGGCAAGCAGGAGGGGGGCGCGCAAAGACCCCGCGAACCTGGAATGTTTATGAAAACACAGGCTGTTAGCGATTTATCGGGGGACTTTCGATGATCGACGCAAGAAATCAAACCTTTGAAAATAAGGAAGTTACAAAAATATAAGACAGGCTACGCAGAAGACAGAAAAAAGGATGTTAAAATGAAGGTATAACCTTGAATGTTGCTGAAAATAAATAAGATACAAAATTGACTTGGCTCAAAATCACCTCGAACCTTGAATGTTGAAGAAAAATAAGCCACTTATCGCTGCGAACCTTGAATGTCATTGAAAGGAAAGGAGAAAGGCGTTGGACGCGAATTATGAATTCTGAATTATGAAGTCTGAAGTCTGTTCCACGCATACTTTGGCACGGAGAGGCGGGGCGAGTGGGATGGGGAAAGGCTGAACGGCCACGCAATGGATCAATCACCCATCGCTAAATCATCCGGTGAGCCGATGGCCCGATCATAAGAGCAGTGGCGAGTGACCAGTGACAAGAAACAGGCAAAGTCGGGAGGAGAAATACGGGCAGAGCGCGATCCTTCGCGGGGCTCAGGATGACAGCGAATCGGCCTATGTCGGAAGGCGCTAAAACCCGCAGCGCCGACGGCCAAACCCCTGCGTGACACACTTCAAAAGCAGTGACAAGTGACGAGTGACCAGTGACGAGATACAGAGTCCGAAGTTCGATGTCCAGGGGAGCGCCGACGGCCAAACCCCTGCGTGACACACTACCCCACATCGGTTATCGGCAGTGCCTGGTGAGAAGATGAATCAACTTGCTGACTTCGAAAATCGCAAATCACAAATTCCAAATCACCCGATCACCAAATGGCCGGATGGCCCGATGACCCGATGGCCCGATGGCCCGATGAATCCCAGCGCCCCAGCGAATGGAAAATGCATGGTATCCTGTAAAGAGGGCTAAAAATGCAGCGCGGTGGAGTGAACCGCGAACCAGCGCCACCAAATCAGAGGGGCACTTACCGGGCCCTTGGGAACCGGAAATCAGGAGGAAACCTTCTTCAGAATGAGTGATGTCAGTCCCACCCTCAACTCGCTCGTCGAGACGCTGAAACGCCGCATCGTGATTATCGACGGCGCTATGGGCACGATGATTCAGGCCCGCAAGCTGGAGGAAGCCGACTATCGCGGCAAGGAATTCGTGCGTCATGGGCGGGATTTGCGCCTGTGCAACGATGTCCTGAATATCACTCAGCCCGCGATCATTGAGGACATCCATCGGCAATATCTCGACGCCGGCGCAGACATCATTGAGACCAACACCTTCAACTCCACCGCCATCTCGATGGCGGATTACAAGCTGGAAGGTTTCATTTACGACCTCAACCGCGCCGGAGCGCAAGTGGCGCGCCGCGCGGCCG
>JBEKAD010000573.1:0-4093 GCA_050018435.1 Terriglobia bacterium | reverse complement strand
CGTGGGCTTCATCGCCGTTTTGGGGGGATGGGCGGACGACGATCCGGATGTTCCCGTCACCAGCCACATTTCCCCTGGCCTGATGGTTCGTTTGATTGAGGGCGTGCGCCTGCACCGGGAAATTCCCGGCAGCAAACTCATCCTTTCGGGAGGCAATGATTCCGCTGCGGGCATGGCGAAAATGGCGGAGGTACTCGGCGTGAGCGGGGAGGATATCCTGAGCCTTTCTGAGCCGCGCGACACCGAGGAAGAGAGCCAACAAATTGCGCCCATTGTGGGTCTCCAACGATTCATTCTGGTGACCTCGGCCTCGCACATGCCGCGCGCTATGGGACTTTTCAGGAAAAGGGGCTTGCAGCCGATTGCCGCTCCCACGGATTACCTCGCTCCCCGCCATCGGGCGGAATCCGACGATCTCTTTCCCGATGGCTCCAACCTTCTCAAGTCGCAGGTTGCCTTTTATGAATACCTGGGGCTGGCATGGGAGACACTGCGGGGGAAGATTTGAGAGTGGGTGAACGCTAAACGGGCCGGCGGATCTGCCGCCCTGGTTGTAGGGGTACGGCTTGCCGTACCCTCTTCATTTTTATCGCGCGACCGAACCAAGAGGGTACGGCAAGCCGTACCTCTACAACTAGGCAGCGCCGCGCGACCCTTGTCAAGAATTGTACAGCACACCAGGGAACGTGCAACCCGGTTGTAGCTTTACACCTCTAAATGCTTATGGGATAATTTCTTCAAGCCATGACTGGGCAGGGCAGAAAGGGAATATGAAAAGACACGTCAGGAAGATTGCGGTAGCTATAGGTCTTTGTGCAATGTTGGCGGGGAGTTTGTGGGCAGCGAAGAAGCCCGCCCCGGCGGGTTCGGGACAAGCTTCCGAGCCGGCTTCTAAACCGGCATCCACGGCCTCTCCCACCGTTCCCGACCACGCCAGTTCTTACTATCACTTTATGCTGGCGCGGCGCTACCAGGAGATGGCCGGATACTATAACCGCCCTGACTACATTGACCGCGCGGTTTCCGAATACAAGCAAGCTATCGCCGCTGATCCTGATTCTCTCTTCCTGCGCATAGAACTGGCCGACCTTTATGGGCGCTCCGGCCACACCACCGAAGCCCTTCAGGAAGCCGAGGGCGTGCTGAAGGAGAATCCCGATTACCCCGACGCTCACCGGGTGCTCTCACGCATTTACTCCCACCGGCTGGAGACCACCCAAGGGAACCACGCCGCCGACAAGGAAAACCTGGCCAAAGCCATCGAGCATCTGGAAGCCTTGGTGCGAGTGACGCCGAGTGATACGGATTCCTTGCTGCTTTTGGGGCGGCTGTATCGTGCTAACAACCAGCCCGCCAAGGCGGAAGATGTGTACCGCAAAGTCTTGCAGGCGGATCCGGATTCAAGGGCTGGGCTCGTCAACCTGGCGGAGCTCTACATCCAGCAGGGCGCCTTTGACCAGGCCATCGAAGCGCTCAGCAAGATTCCCGAAAGCGATATGGATTCCCAGCTTTTAGGCATGATGGGTTATTCCTACTCGCAAACCCAGCATTTCGACAAAGCCATCGCCACCTATCAGAAGGCGCTGGCGCAGGACCCCCAAAACACGAACCTTCGGCGCTATTACGCTGAGGCCCTCCTGAGCGCCGGCAGGAATGCCGCCGCCCGCGCCGAGGTGCAGAAGATTCTCGAGAGCGAGCCCGAGGACGGGTTGAGTTACAAGCGCCTGGCGATGCTCGATCGCGAGGAAGGGCGCTTTGACGACGCGCGCCAGGAACTCCAAAAGGCCAAGTCCTTGAGTCCGGACGACCTGGAAATCCCCTATCAGCAGGCGCAGCTTGAGAGCACGGTGGGTAACGACGACAAGGCCATCGAAATCCTGCAAGGGCTGGTGAAGCAGTCGGAACGCCCCGGAGGCCAGTACACGGTGCCGGAAACCAACAACCGGGCGCTTTTCCTCGAACGCCTGGGTCTGGTGTACCGCGACCAACAGAAGTATGCCCAGGCCATGGACACTTTCCAACAGATTCAGGCGCTGGGAACGTTGCAGGGGCCCCGCGCGGAGATGCTGATCATCGAAACTCTGCGCATCCAGCACCAGCCGGCCAAGGCCATGGCGGAAGCGGAGGCGGCGGTCAAGACCTATCCCAAGGATGAGGATCTGGCCATCCTGCACGCCACCATGCTGGGCGAAGGGGGTCACGTGGATGAGGCCGTCGCGCAACTTCAAACCTTCCTCACCCATCGCCCCATCGATCGAGGCATCTATATTTCCATTGCCCAGGTTTATTTGCAGGCCAAGCGCTTCGACGCCGCCCAACAGGCGGTTCAAAAAGCGTTGGATTTGAGTCCGACCCCCGAAGACCAGAAATACGCGCTTTACTTGCAGGGCTCCGTCTTCGAGCGGCAGAAGAAGTACGATCAGGCGGAGCAGATGTTCAAGAAAGTGCTCGCCGTGGATCCGCAATACTCTCCCGCGGCGAATTACCTCGGCTATATGCTGGCGGATCGCGGTATCCGTTTGGAAGAGTCGGTCAAGTATATTCAGAAGGCGCTGGAACTTGAGCCGAGCAACGCAGCATACCTCGACAGCTTGGGTTGGGCATACTTTAAGATGAGCCGCTACGACCTGGCAGCGCCGCCCTTGGAAAAGGCCGCGAGCAAAATCCAAGATGATCCGACCATCCACGAGCACCTCGGCAATCTCTATCTGCGCATGGGCAAGAGGGCCAAGGCGCAGGAGGAGTGGCAGCGCGCCTTGAAGGAATGGCCCGAAGCCGTCTCCAACGATTTCGACGCCGAGCAGGCCAAGAAGCTTCAGAAGCAACTCGACGAACTCAAGAGCCACTCGGGGCATGGCAAATCTTCGGACAAGTGAGTGTCCGGAAGCCTTGAACTGGAAACCTACTGCCCTCGCCCCCTTGGGGGAGCGTGGAATTTTCGGAACATTCCACCACGTCAGCAAGCAGCATCTTCACCGCTACTTGAGTGAGTTTGACTTTCGATATAATGCGCGAGATACTTCCGACGGCGAGCGTGCGGAATTGGCAGTGAAGGGTGTATCAGGGAAAAGTTTGACCTGCCGGGACTCATGCGTGAAGGCATGAGGATTAGAAAAACGAAAGGCCGTGATTCGGCATGGCCAAAACAATTAAACTTGTCTTTTGCGGGGAACCCCATTTGGCTTCGGTGATTTCGGCACGGAAATCGCCGGCTCGTACTGCTCCGCCGAAGCGTGTTCCAAGAACCCACCTCTACCTGCTCGTATCGTAACCCGAGGAGTTTGGGCATGACTAGCGTAACGACCGCTCGCATTACTCCGAGGTTGGTACGGTGGGCACGCCAGCGAGTACGTGCCACACATGAAACAATCGCAAAAAGGTTGAACGTCGAACCACACCAAGTCGTTTCTTGGGAGCATGGCGAAGTTCATCCAACACTTAGACAGGCGCACGAACTAGCAACGTGCCTGAGCGTGCCATTTGGCTATCTGTACCTATCTTCTCCCCCTAGCGAAAAGACGCCATTACCCGACCTGAGAACATTAGGTGGTAGGGCTATAAAGAGGTTGAGTCCTGAGTTCCGCGACACCTTGAACGATGTGATACGTAAACAGCAGTGGTACAGGGAATACTTACAAGAAGAAGGGCGAAGCCGGTTGGAATTCATCGGAAAGTTTTCGGTGGGCGATGATATAGAGCAAGTCGCTGCGGAGATTCAAATAGCGCTCGGAATAGACGACAATCTTCGCCGCGAAACGTCGAGCTGGGAAGAATTTTTAAGCGCTCTCGTGCGTCATTGCGAGTCGAAAGGGATCCTCATTTTCCGAAGTGGCGTTGTGGGTACCAACGTTCATCGCCCCCTTTCGGTAAAAGAATTTCGTGGGTTCGCCATATCCGATGATCTTGCGCCCGCGATCTTTATCAATACCCAAGATTCCAAGACGGCACAGGTTTTCACATTGGTTCATGAAGCCGTGCATCTATGGGTCGGCAAGAGCGGGATCTCCAATCCCGACCTAAGAAAGCGCACGTCGGATCCGATGAATACAACTGAACGCTATTGTAATCGACTGGCTGCCGAGATTTTGATTCC
>JBEKAD010000572.1:0-4096 GCA_050018435.1 Terriglobia bacterium | reverse complement strand
ACCCAGACCTCCTCCCCAACCTTCGATTCTCCCTGTCCTAAAGCCTTTCCCTGCAATGGCGGCGTACGGGGCTAGCGATTATCTTGGACAGCAGTGAAATGACCTCGCCCGCTACGCGGGCTGTCGGGCACCGCTAACCATTATTCTAGCGCCTATGCCCGCGACCACCCCCTACCCCCTCCTGAATCAGGAGGGGAGTAAACATACGCTGGAACGATTTCGGACGATTAACGCCCCTTAATAGATTTTCCCACCCGCAGGAAAAAATGCCGACGTTTTGTCGTAATTCATAAAGTTTTCAATGTAGCCTCTTTTCCACTTGACAAGGGAAATAGCCCTGTTATACTAGACTCTGAGGCCAGCGCCCGCTGGCGGGCGTAGGGCAGTAGGCAGCAGACGGTAGACAGTGTGCGGTAGACAGTAAACGGTAGACAGCAAGTAGTACACTGACTCCTGACTCCTGGCTCCTAATTCCCATGTCCGTGGTAAAAGGACCGCGAATGACCGAGAAGAAACTGCCCGCGAATCGGCCGGACCGGAAGCTTGCCCGTGGTCCGTCGCCCTACGAACGGGGAAATCGCCCCGACCCACCGCAACACGACGCTCATGCGGAGAATGCAAGATTCTAACTTTCGGGAAGTCCGGCGGGTCACCAACCTGCTGCTGGAAACTAAACGCCATGAGCGTCAGATGGGAGCTTTAGAACAGGATGATGAGAGAGATGGTAGGGCCGACCTTTAGAACCTGCCCTGACGGAGCGCAGGGTCGGCACGTGCTGGTGTAGCGCCGACCTTCAGGTCGGCAGGTGGAGCACTCGCGAAAGATGCCGACCTAAAGGTCGGCGCTACAAAATACCGCGGCTCTCCATTATGTGCCGGAAACAAAAGGGGTTAACTGTGGAGCGCCAAAAGCTTACAAAGATATATGTCATTGAAATTAAAAGAGTTATTTGTTCCTGGGCTACCAAGTAGCGAAAAAACGCGGGGGAAAAATGAAGGTAACCTCCATTATGTTATTGAAAATAAGCTAGTTATAGTCTTCTCTCCATTATGTTGATGAAAAGAAAGGGACTTATTTAAAATAAAGGTGACGCGTGACGGGCGACGAGTGGCAAGAAAAGGCAAAACCCAAGGGCGGATAGGCGGGCAGGGCGAGATCCTTACGAGGCCCAGGATGACCGCGCGGCGACTAACGTGGCAGACGCGCGCGATTCGGGGCAACACTTAGAACGGCCGTACGACGGCCCCCGGCAAGACACACTTCCGCATATCGGCAATCGGCATTATCAGGTGAGAAGATGAATCAACTTGCTGACTTTGAGAAATCACAAATCATAAGAGCAGTGACCAGTGACGAGTGACCAGTGACAAGCGAGGGGCAAAGTCCAAAGGCGGGGAGCGCCGACGGCCAAACCCCTTCGTGACACACTCCCCCATATCGGCTATCGGTTGTGTCAGGTGAGGAGATGAGTCAATCTACCGACTTCGTAAATCGCAAATCGCAAATCACTCAATCGCCCGACGGCCCCCGGTTAATGGTGTGCGGCCCAACGAGATTCGCCTTATACTGTGTCCGCTTCATGGTGACGACCACAAGGACCGCTTTGGCAATCTGCTGACAGATGCACACCTCCCTCGCAGGAGAAGAAACAATGAGCGAAACAACACGACGTAAATTCCTCCACGATGTGAGCGTCGGGCTGGGGACCGCCGCCGTGGCTGGCTCCTCGCCGATTCTGGCCAGCGCATCTGGCTTGGCCGCGCAAAAGGCAGAGGGCAAAGCCTCCAGGGGGGAGAGCGAGAGCCCCTCGACCGCCATCGACTTCCGCTACTCGCCGCTTTCCTGGCAGACGGCTTACTGCTACCCGGACGATCATTACAAGAGCCTGGTTGGCCAGCGCGGCGAGCTGCGCTGCGGCCACCCGGGCCAAGGCGGCGGCATCGCTTACTTTCCGGAAGTGGTGGAATTCTCCTTTGAAGGAATGGAAGACAACCAGGTTGGGGGGCAGCGGCTGGAAGCTCCGGGTGTTCCCATTGTTCACACGCGCCTCGACCGCCCGGAGGCTTTTCTGCACCTCACGACCTTCGCGACGCAGCGTGCCGGTGAAGGCCGCGTCGATAATGTGATTCTGGAAATTGAGCCCCGCACGGAGCACAAGTTGGCGGCGGTTCCGCTGGTGATTCTGCAAAGCAAACGTGAGGTAAAACTCCAGAGCACCCCGGAAGCCGCCGTCCTGCGCTTGGACAATGAGCAAGCGCCACCGTTTTTGCTGAGCGACAGGTCTTTCTCGCGCCCCCAGGTTGGCGGGGTGCAATTGACGTACCGGATGAAGGCCGCCGTCATTTCTGCGGGCCAGCCGTTCCGTTGTTTCCTGCGCTTTCCCCAGGAAGGGCAGGAGGTGGAAAAGCTGAAGGACGGCCTTGCTCATCCCGACCAATTGCTGGCGGAGGCGCGAGAGTACTGGCAGAACTGGAAACCCTTTGACGGAAAGGTCTCCCTAAAATTTCCTGGTCCGCACGGCGAGTTTTTGGTGGCCTGCGCGCGGAACATCCAGCAGGCCCGCGAAGTGAAAGCCGGCAAGCTGACGTTTCAGGTGGGGCCCACGGTTTATCGCGGCCTGTGGGTCGTCGACGGCAACTTCCTTCTCGAGGCGGCCCGCTACCTGGGTTACGACGACGCCGCGCAGGAGGGATTGGAAGCCACATGGCAGCACCAGGAGGCGAGTGGAGCCGTGGTCGCGGGCGGCGGAACTGGGTTCTGGAAGGGATCCGGTATCGCGATGTTCACGTTGGTGCGGCAGGCCGAGCTCAGCCAGGACTGGAGCTACTTCCGCTCCATGCAGCCGAACGTGACGCGCGCGGTGAAATTCCTCGAAGCGCGGCGGGATGAAGCCAAAACCGACGGCAGCGTCAATGGCCGCTATGGGCTGCTGGCGCCGGGCACCGGTGACGGCGGGCTGGGAGGCATTCATTCCGAGTTCACCAACACCGTCTGGGTGCTGGCGGGATTGAAAGCGGTCACGGAAGCGACGGAGCGGTTGGGTCTGCCCGACCCGGCTGGCGCCAAGCAATTTTACGCCGAATTACGCTCGGCGCTTTTTGCCGCCGCTCGCCAGGAGATGCGCCGTCATCCGGACGGGTTCGAGTACCTGCCCATGTTGGTGAAGGAAGACCCGCTATGGTCGGCGCCCAATGAGTGGGACCGCCCTCGGCCGCAAGGGGCGCAATGGGCGCTATCCCACGCGATCTATCCGGGCTTGGTCTTCGACAAGGACGATCCCATTGTGCAAGGACATATCCGCTTGATGCAGGCCTGCACCCAGGAAGATATTCCCGCGGAAACCGGTTGGCTGCCGCACGGAGGCGTTTGGAATTACAACGCGGGTTTCGTGGCCCATGTCTATTTGTGGGCCGGACTGGCGGACTGGGCGCGCTCGACCTTCACGGGTTATCTCAACCACGCCTCGCCGCTCTATTGCTGGCGTGAGGAGCAGCCCGTGCGCGGGAGTCTGACGGCAGACTACGTCGGCGACATGCCCCACAACTGGGCGAGCGCGGAGTGCGTGCTTTACCTGCGCCACATGCTGGCGCTCGAAGATGGCCGCGATCTGCGCCTGCTGGCAGGGGTGGGCGATTTCGAGCTGGCGAGCGGGGAGCCCCTGAGCGTGGTCCAATCCCCTACGCGCTTTGGCCGGATCGATTTGAGCCTCGAGTCGCTCGATCGCCACGATGGCTGGCGCTTGAAGTTCCAGCGAGGCACTGGACCGGCGCCGGCGGATGTTCACATACCCGCGACCCTGGGCAGGGGCTGGCGGTTCACCAAGATCGCTGGCGCGGAAGTCCGCCGGCAAGATGATATTCTTCTCGTGACCCCGAGTGCCACCTCTTGGGAAGTCGTGTGGAGGGCCTGAGGTGCGGGAAGGGCGGGGCTTCAGCCCCGCCGAAATCGCGGCTCTCACCCTCTCTTGGGCCCGCGCTCCCCGCCCCCCCGTGGCTGGGGGGGTGGGTGGAGGGCGGTAAAACGTAATAATCAGGACGGCCTTGTAACGGGGGGGCTGAACCCCCGCCCTTCCAGACCTGTGCTGAGAAATCCAGGC
>JBEKAD010000571.1:0-4098 GCA_050018435.1 Terriglobia bacterium | reverse complement strand
TTGTAGACGGGGCCCGCCGCCACCGCCGCCATGAACATGCCATGCGGGTCTGCCCACTGATCATCCTGCGCCGCAGTAATGTAAACCGGGCGGGGAGCGATCAGCGCGATCAAATCGTCAGAATCGACCGGAAGCTTATCCACTTGGTCAACATATTTAAACAGGTTGGGGCAGAACCAAAACGGAAAAGCTCGCGACATGCTACGCAGCGTTTCGCCATAGTTGCGACGCCACGGGGAAGCGCCGCCCCTTCCCGAACAACTCGACAGCACCATGGCAAAACGCGTGTCTTGAGCGCCGGCCCACAGCACCGTCTTCCCCAGTCGCGAGTGCCCCATGATCGCCACGCGATGGCGGTCAACAGCATTGTCCTTTTCGAGGTAATCCATGGCGCGGCTCAATCCATACGCCCATGCCCCGATGGCTCCCCAGTCATCCGGCGCAGGTTCGGTCTGGCCCGGTTGAATGAACATTTGGCGGATGCCGCCCTGCTTGAGCCCTTCCTTGAAATCCGGTTCGATGTCCTGATAGCAAACCGTAGCAAAGCCGTATCCCCGCGCCAGGAGTTTCTCAAGATCAAATTCCTTGTCGAATCCTCGAAATCGTTCCGGGGCCGGCCCCCACACGGGAGGTTTTCCGTTCCAAATGGTCGCGTTCTTGACACCAGGATCGCTGGTCACGGATTGATTGCCGAGGAAATTGATCTCAAGGATCACCGGAACCGGCTTGGGCGCATCAACGGGAATGTAGATGAGCAGGTCCTCGGAGGCTTCAGCTTTCGTGGTAGGAAAATAGATCGTCACCTGCTTGCGGATAGCCTTGCCACCCAACGCTTCTTTATCGACGTCGAAAACCTTGAAGCGGATATGCTTCGGTGGCTTCGGACTGCGGCCATAGACATTGGTTTCCAGAAGCTGGAGAATCTCCGCGCGACGGCGCTTCCTCCACTCCCGTGCGGTCTTGACCGGCCTGCCGTCATTGAACACGAGCGGGTCAGGAAGGGTGAAGGTTCCGGCCTTCGACTCGTCGTAATTGGGGGAAAACGCTTGGCCCATGATGGGAAGAGAAGGGGTCCACGCCTGCGCGGAGACAATCCCCAATAAGAGCAGGCTGAAGCTCAGCACAGCAAAGAAGGAGAGAAAGAGAAGAGAGGACGCGCGGGGCCGCGAAGATTGAGGGATGGCCTGCATGATTCTTACCTCCTATGAACCCGGAATTTCCATCTCGATATTATCGAGCGGCCGCCAGTATACACGCAGGAAGGCAACCGTGCCAGCGGCCCAAGCTTGTCCTGCCCAAGCTTGTCCTGCTCGCCGCGCCGGTCACGGGCATCCGTGGTTCCATTGACGCTATCTTAAGTTGTTCTTTGGCATCGTCCGGCAGGGGCCAAGCGTGAATAGTCCCACCGGGCCCATCTGCCGGATGGGAAATGTGGAGATCAAGAGTGTGTCAGCGCCGCTTCATGGTGGCGTTGACTGAAACCTAACTACTGGTTCCCAAGGAACATGACGTGAATGTAGGTGCCCAGCCGGACGTTGAACGCCAAGTACCAGCCGACGTGGTCCGGGTCGTCGTAAATCACGATTTGGTCACTGTCCCACATCCAGTCGTTGCAGAAGCCGTAGTCATAGGGGGCAACGCTGAAATAGAAACCGCCGAACCAGAAGCGGTCGCGCGCTCCGCCGGCCAAATGCCAAACGTGGCTGCGGCCAATTCCTCCGGCAAAGTGCCCGTGCTCCCAAGGGTGATCGACGTGGTAGTTGGGGTCTCCAGGGCCGGTCTCGTGCCCGATCCATTTGCCGTTGGAGTGAACGTGTGGAGCATTGGGGTGCCCGGGCGTATCGGCATAACGACGCTCTTGCGGTGCGGGCGTGGAATGAGGTTCACCACTTGACTTGGCGGGGCCATGCTTGGGAGCATTATGTGCAACCGCCTTGCCCCCGTGTTGCTCACCTTTGCCCTCACCGTGTTGAGCCCAAGCAGGAACTAAAAACACGAGCAATACCACAAGAATTCCAAAGAGCCGTTTCATATGTGCCTCCTCCAAACCTTCCACTGCGATGCTTCTCAGGTCTCGTGACGTGAGCTTGGTTTGGCGTAGGAAACTAATCTCCTGCGCCTGGTGCCTATCGTAACTAGTTTGTCATACCCGACCACTTAAGTTTAGCAGAGGTCGGTTACGATAGGAAAGGCTCGATTTGGTGGCGACTCAGTTTCCCTTTTGTAGAGGCAACTTCAGGTCGTTATGCCAGCATTGAAACCATGGGGCGGATAGCGATGTGAAATCGCCGCTACATCTCCAAGCAGGGGTATTTCCGCAGCTTAATTAATCCAGAAAGCTGACCGCGCACAAAGAAGTCGCGGGTAGAGAACGCCTTAAAATATTTGGATCGCTATTTCGTCTACACTATTGGATGCATGACGCGCTGAGCATCGAATTCATGACCGACGAGCAGAACCGCCGCATTGCGCAGACCATCGAGCGGGAACAAACCCGCCTGCGCAACTTTATTCGCATGCGCGTTCTGGACGAAAGCGAGGCGGAAGACATTCTGCAAGAGGTCTTCTATGAACTCGTCCAAGCTTACCGGCTGATGAAGCCCGTAGAGCAAGTGGGCGCATGGCTGTTCCGGGTGGCGCGGAATCGCATGATCGACAGATTTCGCAAGCGGAGGCCGGAAGCGGTAAGAAACAATGCCCCCGCCGGAGAAGAAGAGGGAGAGTTGTTCCCGTGGGAAGACCTGCTCCCTTCGCCCGACGCCGGCCCGGAAGCAGCCTACGCTCGCGAGGTGCTGATCGAGGAGATCGACGCGGCTTTGGACGAACTCCCGGAAGAACAGCGCGAAGTGTTTGTCGCTCACGAACTCGAGGGCCGGAGCTTCAATGAGTTGGCAGCGGCGACCGGACTGAGCGTGAATGCCTTGCTCTCCCGAAAGCACTACGCGGTGCTCCACCTGCGGCGGCGCTTGCGGGCTATTTACGACGAATTCAAGAAAACGTGAGGTAACAAATTATGAAAACGCATCGAATTGTGCGCGGGTTGAAATTTTTATTGTTCGTTTTGTTGGCCGCAACGGTATTCAGCTTTGCTGTCATGTGGCTCTGGAACTGGCTGATACCGGTTATTTTCGGCCTGCATCCCATCAGCTTCTGGCAGGCTTTAGGGCTTCTGGTACTAAGCAAGATCCTTTTCAGCGGATTCCGTGGTCGCCCCGGCTTCGGGGAGAGTGGCGGATGGCGCTTTATTCAGCGCTGGCAAGAGATGACACCGGAGGAACGTGAGAAATTCCGAGCGGGCATGCGCGGGGGCTGCGGCCCCTCTACGCCGCCCGCGTCCGCACCCAAGGAGTAGTGGTGGCCCCGTCGCGCGGACCCAGGCCGGTGCGTTCGCGCGATGGGAGTGAAGCTTTCAACTTGTGTTCCCACCGGGGGAGGAATGTCTACACTCCGCCTTTATTGAGCGTCCGAAACACTCGAGCCTGGCAAAAATGACTTGACAACACGTTTCATTACCGCTATCTTTTCGTCGAGAAATAATGACTGACTGTTCAGTCATTTTGTGGGGAGAGCGATGACGGCAATGAATTCCAAGCGAGGGAAGGCTGCCAAATCCTCTCCGCGCCGGCGGGAGCAGAAGCTGCATCGCCAGGAGGAAATCCTGGCGGCCGCCTTCGAAGTCTTCGCTGCGCATGGGTACGAGGCCACCCGCATGGACGATGTCGCCCGGCAGGCCAGAATTGCCAAGGGGACGATATACCTCTATTTCCGGGACAAGAAGCAGCTTTTCCGAGCGGTGGTGCGAAGCCTAGTGCAGAAGAGATTTGATGCCATAGCAGGAAGCTTCCAAGGGACGGGGGAGCAGTTGCTGCGCGAGTTGCTGTCGCGCATGTATAGCCAGGTGGTGAGGAATGAAAAGGTTCGCTCCATCGTGCGCCTGCTGATCGCGGAAGGCGGCAGGTTTCCTCAACTTGCCGAGATCTACCATCGCGAGATTATTGCCCCGGGAATGAAGGCGGTGCGACAGGCGCTCTTGCAAGGGATCGCCTCGGGCGAATTCCGGAAAACCTCGGCAGTGGAATTCCCCCAGCTTCTGGCGGC
>JBEKAD010000570.1:0-4108 GCA_050018435.1 Terriglobia bacterium | reverse complement strand
TGTTTTGTAGATCCGCGGCTTTTCCTTGCCCATAGGGGACGAGCCGCGGACCTACAAAACAGGTCCGCGCTACACCTGCTTCCCTCGCCCCTTTGGGGGAGAGGGTGGCCCGCAACCGGCGTTTTCTCCAGCCGGGGCGGGCCGGGTGAGGGGGTCAAAACCATGGTTCTTGATACGAACTTGATACGGGGCATTCAGGTTGGTACTGACCCCCTCACCCCCCGCCTTGCGGTCCCCCCTCTCCCCCAAGGGGGCGAGGGAAGAAGAATTCTCAGATTTAGTGCTGTGTTCAGGACAACAGAAAGGCAAACGCGGAAAGGGCAGAATACGGCATACGGTAGACCGCATACTGGTTTCCCCGTCTCCCGCATCCCGTATCCCGTATCCCGCTTTTCTCACTTTTGCCTTTTGCTCTTTGCGTTTTGCCTTTTGACTTGCTCTTTCTCCTTCGCCGCCGAGCGGCCGCACCTCATTACGCGATGGGAAAACTTCACCACCGCGAATGGCATGCCTGACGCGAAAGTCTTCTGCGTCACCGTGGACGGCGCGCGCGTGTGGGCGGGCACGGAAGACGGCTTAGTGCTCATCGAAAACGGCAAGGTGGCGAAACTTTACCAGCCCGCCGACGGCCTGGCGCACCGCGCGGTGATGGGCATTGCCGTGGACAAGAGCACCGGCGACTTGTGGATCGCCACTTTCGGCGGCGTCAGCCACTTCTCCGGCGGCCGCTTTGAGAACTTTACCAACCTCTCGAGCGGCCTGCTGAATGACATCTGCTACGGCATTGCCGTGGTGGACCGCTACGTCTGGGTGGCCACCACTGCGGGGGTCAGCCGCTACAACACCTATAGCGGAGAATGGAGCAGTTGGAGCGAGAAGAACGCGCCCTTCCATGAGCCCTGGGCCTATGGCATAGCGCCCGCGGGCAACAAGATGTACTTCGCCATCTGGGGCGGTGGGTTGCTCGAGTATGACGTGCAGGGCAACTATTGGAAGCCTTACACCGATCCCGACGAGGAAATGGAAATCGTCCTGTTCCGCAACCAGGGACTGATTCACATCATTGTTTCGGGCGTCGCCTGGAATCCCGACACCAAGATGATTTGGGCTTCCACCTACTTCGGCTTGAGCGGGTACGACGGCCGAAGCTGGCACAACTATCTGACCAAGGACAGCGGCCTCGCCTCCGACTTCATCAACGCTCCCAAGTCTCGTCGCAGTCAGGTCTGGGCCTGCACGGATAAGGGACTCAGTATGCTCGATTACTCCACCAATACCTGGGTCACGTACCGGCCGAGCATAGGACATGTAGCGCCGGGCTTTAGCCCGGCACCTACCGCCCCTTCGCTGCACTCAGGGCAGGCTCTAAAGGGCGGCGCTACAACGCCCAAGATGGAGGCATTGCAGGGCGAAATTGAGATTACCTGGCCGGACGGCAAAAAGCAGAAGCTCACAACCACCACGGCCCTCGCCCACAACTACATTCTGAACATGGATTTTCAGGGGGAAGACATTTGGGTGGCCACAGCCCTGGGGCTGAGCCACGGAATCCGCGAACCTCAGAAGGAGACTCAACTTTATGCCAACGCCACCATCTCTCGTCGAACCGGAGACATCGCACCAGGCCATTCCCAAAAAAGCCATTAGTGCTCCGGAGGTTTTGAACGAGGCCTACCACTACCCCAAGCCGTCGTCGTTTTCTCGCGGACTGCGGCTGGATATCAAAGGCATCACGATTCTGCTGATCTCGGGTACGGCCAGCGTGGATGAGAGCGGCAGGACTGTCCATGTGGGCGATTTCCGCGCCCAGACGTGGCGAACCTACCAGAACATCTCCCATCTGCTGGAAGCCGAGGGCGCCACGTGGAAAGACGTCGTCCGGACCACTTGCTACCTGCGCGACATTGAGCGCGACTACGAAGTCTTCAACGAAATCCGGACGCAATTTTTCCAGGAGCAGGGGCTCGACCCGCTGCCCGCCTCCACCGGCCTCCAGGCAATCCTGTGCCGCCCGGATTTGCTGGTCGAGATTGAGGCCATGGCGATCTTCGATTCCGACCGCGCCGCCGGGAAGAAAGGCTAGTGACAAAAGATGGGGAGTGAATTTCAGAAAGGGGGGCGTCAGCCCGCGGCAGGCCCCGGCAGGGGCCAAACGTGAGTAGCCGTAGGTGAAACCTACGGATAGGGAAGCCGCGACATATCTCCGGCCCTGGAGGGGCCGAACCTTCGTAGGTCAATCCGTCGGCTGACGGATTGGGGGGCGGGGGGCCTTTGCTATCCGCAGGTTAAAACCTGCGGCTACACACGGTTGGCCCCTGCCGGGGCCAGTCACGGTCCAATCGATCCCCCCATTCGGCACGTGATTCTGACAGCATAGATAGCTTCCCCCGGCTGTCCATGCTCAGGAGCAAGGTAACACCCATGAAGAGACCATTTTTGTGCGCGCTCCTTCTGCTTGCCGTATCGATGCCTGTGGCGGGTCAGTACAAAGACCCTGACGAAACTCCCCAAGACGCCGTGGTCAAGCGGGATGAAACGGTCAAGCCGGAGGGCCGCTACGCCAACATGCCGGATGAGGCCGTGCCCTACCGCCGCTTCACCAAGCCCTACTACGACTGGTTCGTGCGCGAGGACACCATCCAGTACCACGGCGCGGCGGACCAGCGTCCGGATGCCGATCCCTCCCAACTCCCGGAGATCGCCATCGGATTCATGGGCCCCATTGAAAATAATCCTGAGTCCATATACGGCCTTCCCATGCTGCACGGCGCACAACTCGCCATCGAGCACGCGAACGTGCGCGGCGGCTATCACGGCAAGCCTTTCGCCCTGAAGATTCATAATGAGTCGGCCCTCTGGGGGGCTTCTTCCTCCGAGCTCGTTAAAATGCTCTTCCATGAAAACTGCTGGGCGATGCTCGGCTGCGTGGATGGACAGAACTGTCATATTTCTCTGCGGGTGGCGCTGAAACTGGAAGTCCCTATCGTCGATGTGGGCACCACAGACCCGACGGGGACCGAGACCCGCATTCCCTGGCTGCTCCACAACTTCCCTGACGACCGCCAGCAGGGTTACACCCTGGCCGACTATGTTTTCAAAAAACTCGAGCTGAAGCGCATTGGCATCATTCGCACCCAGGCACGCTATGCGCGCATCGGTGTGGCCAAATTCAGTGACGAAGCGCGCCGCATGGGACACCAACCGGTCCTGGAAATAAAGTTCGAGCGTGGCGACCAGGATTTTTCCCCCCAGCTCCATATGCTGCGCGACGCCCAGCTTGAAGGGGTGGTCATCTGGGGAGAGGCCGCGGAAGCCGGTCTGATCCTGAAGCAAATGCGCGAGATGGGAATGAAGCAACCGGTGTTCGGCGGCAGCCGCCTGGCGTACCCGCAATTGCTGGCCATCGCCGGCCCCGCCGCGGAAGGTTTAGTCGTAACGTCACCCTTGAATCCCACCCGCACAGATACCCAATGGCTGGCTTTCCGCGACGCCTACCGGCAGAAGTTCCACGAGGAGCCTATCGACTACGCTGCTTATGCCTACGATGGTATAAACATTCTGCTGGGCGCCATCAACAAAGCCGGCCTCAACCGCGGCCGCATCATGGACGTCTTGCGCGACTACCAGATGAAGACTTACCAGGGGGTGACCGGCACGGTTTACTTTGACCACACGCTGAATAACCTCGCGCCTGTGAACCTGGCGCGCGTGCAGGATGGCAAGTTTGCATACTGGCTCGCCCCGCGCCAGCACGGCCACGAGGGGCCTGCTCAGGCCAGCCGAAAGTAAAAGAGCAAGGCAAAAGGCAAAGTGCAAAAGGCAAAAGGCAAAATTACGGAACGGCAATGATTCAAATCAGTCCTGGTTCCCAGCATCGTAAAGAGCAAGTCAACAGGCAGCGCCAGCCACTTTTGCCTTTTGACTTTTGCCTTTTGACTTTTGCCTTGCTCTTCTGCCTCCTCAGTTTTTTATCCATCCCGTGCTTCGCGCAGGCGCCCTACGCCGCCATCAATCACGATGCAGTGAGCTACAACGGTCCTGGGCGCGATGCGGCGCATGACTTGGCGGGACCGGAAATCCGCCTTGGGCTGCTCGCGCCACTTGCCGG
>JBEKAD010000569.1:0-4109 GCA_050018435.1 Terriglobia bacterium | reverse complement strand
CCAGCAGCCGAATCCGATATGCACCTGCCTTGGCAAGCAGATGGACCGTGGCGCCCACCACCTCGGGGTGAACCCAATGAGTCATGCCGGCGGGGGTATAGCCCAATCGGTCAAAGGGACTCCCGGTGAGATTGAGTTTTATGGCGACGGTTTTCCCGCGGACCAGTCTCTCCAACCCACCAAGCTGATCGAACAGGGTCTCCATCGTGGTAAGCACTTCCGGGCCATACTCAAGACACATCCCCACCGCCACGCGGCCTGCCGGAGCAGGATGGGCCAAAAACATCGTGGGGCGAGCGAGCCCCACACCGGCCGTCGCACCGATGGCGCTCAGAAACTTTCTACGAGAACAAGGAGTTGTTATCATAGGTTTGATCCCTCAACCTCTAATGCGCAATCAACCGAGATTGTGGGAAGGCCGAATTCTGTCCCCGGTGCGGCAGGCACGCCCGGGAGGGAAAGACAATCTCTCGCCCCCGGGCTCCAGAGCCGCGCCGACCGGGCTCGAGTGTTCACCCAAAGCGTGACGAAACTGGCTGCGCTCGACGAATAATTAAGGATTTGAACGAGCCGTCTTTTGTGGACCGGATCAAGGCTTGAATGGCAATTCGTCGTCGCCGGGTTGTAAAGGCGGACAAGATCATTGCGCCGGCTCACCAGCAGATGAGCATCCACCGCCACCTGGTACGGATCCTGAAACCCTTCTACAGACACCGCAATTTGCCCTTGCCCAATATTATACATTTTGTAATCAAGCGACGGGTCTTTGGTTTTTGGCATTACTCCGGAAGGGCCCCAGTAGGCTGCGGCAATCACCAGTCCCCCTTGGCGGACAAAGGCGAGCAACTTCGCAAGCTGGTCGGCGCTGGGGGCGACTTTATCGAGCCAGAGTATCGCCTTCAAGCCGGGTGCGGGTGTAGACAGCGCTCTCGACCTCTCCCTGACCTGGAATTGAACTTTGCGGCGGTTGAGAAGGTTCAGCACTTCTCCGCCGAGGAAGGCATTGTCGCCGAGGAAATCAGAAATGACCGCGAGGATGCCTTGCGATTGGAATCCCTCCCATTCCCGATGATTCTCAAAAAAGGTGACGGTTTCACAAGTCTTGCTCCAGACGCTCGTTGCTTGAGGATTGCCTTTCAGGAGGGCGGTCCGAAGGTTGTCATCCAAAGAGATAATCCACCGGCTGCGATACGCTTGGCTGTCGGCGAGGGCCAGAGCATAGTTCGCAGGGTGTGCCACGTTTGCTTCATCGGGAGGGTCAAAATCCAGCCACCGGGTTTTTCCGGGAGCTAACTCGTCCGACAGCAGCGAAAACCAGGCGTTGGAATTCACCCAGGGGACGCCGGTCGGACCGGCGATGGCGGTATCTCCCCTCATGGTTTCGAGCTTCAGTCCAGGCCATTCGTTGTCCGTCGAGCTGAAGATGCGAGTCGCCGATTTCCATGCAACCCTATCTCGCGGGAATTGCAGAATAACCGGCAGATCGAAGGAGTGGCCGGAGGGTTCCGCGAGCATAGCGGCGGAGAGCCCTGCTTGCTGTGCTGACGCGACCGCCGCCGCTATGCCCTCGCCCGCCCCAACCTTTCCCACGAAATTGATTCCCAGCCGGCGGCCGGCTTCGAGGAGTGGCTTCAAAGCCTCCTGTTGAGCAGAATCTTCGGGCGCGCCATCCGCCCATTCCACCACCAGGCAGTTGACGGGTGTTCCCTTGAGCAAATCCAGGGCGGCAGGCTGAGCCCAAGCTTCCAGAGTTTGCTTGAGTTCAGCACCCACACTCTTCGACTTGTTTCGCCGTGCCCATTCCAAGGGCCCGCACGGCCACTTCATCGGTACCCATTTTGGATCCAGGTTCACGGGTGATTCCCCGCCATTGTAGGAGTACGGCTTGCCGTACCCTCTTAGTTCGGTCGCGCGACAAAGTAGGGGCACGCCATGGCGTGCCCCTACAACCAGCCGCGACTACGAGCCAATCCGCCGTCGAACCGCCGTGCGCAGCCGGACGGGCCCCACCAGCCCCGACACCAATAGCGGCGAGTCCTTATCAAAATGCCGCCAGGTCGCGAAGGTGGTTCGTCCCCCGGGAGGCTTGGGCTTGCCCTGGAGATACCAATCCGGTATGACTTTGATGTTCCCGCCGGGCGCGTACTCATTCTCCGGCGGCAATTGTTCATCGCCGATCAGGCGATTCACCCATTGATTAGTCACCAGAACTTCCAGATTGTTGGCGCCGTTGTGCACAGCGCTAGTGATGTCGAGCCGGAAGGGCGGCTTCCACAACATTCCGAGGTCGTGGCCATTGATGCGCACTTGCGCTACCACGTGGACCCATCCCAAATCGAGGAATAGGCGTTTGTAACCATCCACGGAGCCGGCCGGAACCATGATCTCGTTGCTATAGGTCGCTGTGCCGGAGAAATATTTGACGCCGGGGTCAGAGTGTTTATGCAGCGAGATTAATTTCGGCAGCGTTACTTCCGGCGGCGCGCCCAGATTGGGCGGGAATGTGACCTTCCAAGGCCCGCCAATTTCCGCGGAGGGGTTAATCCCGGTAATGTTCACCGTGGATGTGGCACCGCCGTCGTGCAATTCGTAACTTCCATCCCTCCAGATCAGCAGACTGGGCGTGGCCCCGGTCGCCCACTCGATGGCGGGAGGCTCGATGGGGGAGGGAATTCGTCCGGCGACCAATTCCTGGATGAGACCGTCTCCCCGCCTCCCGCGGAAGAGTTCCGGATCGCTCATGTCGCCGTCAAAGTATTCGGCGCCACTGCGTTCGCGCGCATCGTTCAGGCCGGGATGGACGACGCTGCCGGAAGCCTCGCCACTGCCCACCAGCTTGCCGTCCACATATAACGAGGGCGCTCCGGCTTCATAGACCAGAGCGACGTGCGCCCAACCTGCGATGGGCATGGGCACGCTCACCACAGTCTTCCAGCTCATATGGGCGCGCTCGATGGCCACCACGCCGTTGCGGCCGGCCGTCAATCCGGCGGAAACGTGGCCCGGGCCATAGACCGTGTCGCCCTCGGGCGGGCAGATGACGAAGCTGCGCATGGGGATGTACTTGCTGACGTTGCCTTTCGGCGTCAAGATGACGTCCAAATCCGGTTTGATCCAAACGCTGAGGGTGAAATCGTTGGTGACGTCGCGATGCCGACCTTCTTCGAACACCGGGAACGGGTCGGTGGCCACAATCGTATCGCCGCCCCTGGAGATGGAGCGGATATGTTTCGCCGGGGCGGGGGAGCGGAAGACCACGAACACGGCTTCCGCCGGGCTAAGCTGCAGGGGCACGCGAATTCCCGCGTCCACCTGTTCGTAAACGTTGAGGGGGGAGATTTCGCCCGTCTCCGCGTTCCAGAGCTCAGGCCGCTTGCCTTGAACGCGGAACGTGCAGACCACATCTTCGGCGCGCCGGCGGCGATTAGAGACAAAATACACATCGGCATCCCCCACGCGCCGGTGCAGGAAATTCAGCGGAGCGTCCCCGGAGCGGGAAGTCATGTCGCAATCGGGTTTGATGTTCAGTTTGTCGAGAACCGTGGTCAGGGGCAGTCCCCAGAACACCCGGCCCTTGCCGTAGCTCCGTTCGGTCGAGGTCGAGCCGTTGAGGTCGCCCCAGATCTCATCGGCGATTTGGTGTAATTCCGAATCACTGATGGGGTATCCCGTAAGCCCGGGATTGACTTGCGGTTTGGGACCGACCAGCGCAACGCCTTCTTTTACCATGTCGCGCACCTTGCGCAGCACTTCCAGACCGAGGCGCTTGTCCTCGGGAAGAATCAGCACGCGATAGCTCAGGCCGTCGGGAAGGACGATCCTGCCGTTTTGAGCTTTCATGCGCGTCAGGATTGCTTCCTCGTTGGCGACATCGTAGTAATAGCCCTCGGGAGGGGTAGGCTTCAGGTGATCCGGAAAGACCGGCGTATCCACGGGGACCTCCGGTCCCGCGTAGTAGACCAGGTCAGCGACCAGCGTCCCCTGCCGCAACATATTCTGGCTGCGGGCCGCGTACTGGAGCCAGCCGGCCAATCCACCGTAAAGGGAGTTCGTCCGATCGCATTCCCATCCCCACGGCCCCATCGTCATGCCGGGCACGGCAGTGGGGT
>JBEKAD010000568.1:0-4117 GCA_050018435.1 Terriglobia bacterium | reverse complement strand
GAAATCAACGCCAAGCTGGTTTCTGCCGCAGCTATCACTCACTTGCAAACCGGGCTTGTGATTGCCTCACATACAGGTGATGGGGTGGCCGCGATGGCCCAACTCTCACTGCTCAAGAAGCAAGCAGTTCATCCTTCGGGCTTTATCTGGGTGCATGCCCAGAATGAACAGAACACTAGTCTTCACCGGCGAGCGGCGGAGGAGGGTGCCTGGATTGAGTTCGATGGCATTTCTGAAGTTAGCTTGGGCAAATCCGCTGCATGGGTTGTGGAGATGAGGCAGGCAGGATACCTTCACAACGTTCTCATTTCCCAGGACGCTGGTTGGTACCACGTGGGAGAGAAAGGGGGAGGGAGTTTCCGCGAGTACAGTTTATTGTTTGCTCGGTTCCTACCAGAACTCCGCAGGGCGGGGCTTAAGGAGAGTGACGTTCGAACGCTTATAATTGAGAACCCGCGGCGCGCTCTTGCGCGCTCGCGCTAAGATGGGTGTCGGCTGCCAAAGGCTCAAATAAACACGAAATACGAATGCGAAAGGATTTCGTGTCCTTTGGATATCCTCACCCACACCGGCAGATTATACCCCTGTATAAACAACAGAGAGGCGCCCGATCATGTCATGAAAGGCTTTCACCGCAGGGGCCGACAGCGCAGAGTTGTTTTGTAACTCTGCGGCTTTTGTTCAGATCGTCGCCCTTTCATCGGCCGGAATCCTCACGCGGTTAATCCGCAAGGGCGGCTTGTGCCGCGCCTCCGGCAGTGCCGGGAATGCGCTCTATGAATCGGGTGACTTTCCACGAGCGGAGCAAGCCTGGGTCAGGACAAGCACCGCCTCGCACAATACCCCAGCGCGGCCAAAAGCTGTATTCGACTTGGGGCTGTTAGAGGAGAGGCGGAAGAACTTCTCCCGTGCCGCGTCCTACTTCGATGCAGTGCTGAAGTCGCACCCTAATGGCAAAGAACCTGGCTCTAATACTACCTTCGGGTCTGTCACGCTGAGCCCGTGCGCGCAGTTTACCTTCTGATCCCCGGAGGGGATCGATTAAGTAGCCGGGCAACGCCCCCGGAAACCGCGCCCTCAACAAGGTCCGACCCTGAAAGGGTCGAATCCGGACGGCGTCCCACCGGTCTTGCGTCCCGCGGCTCAGGGTAATGCGACCCCTCCAGGGTCGGAGCTCGAGCGTGGCGCTTTCCGGGGCGTTGCCCCCGGCTACTCTCTTGTGCCCTTGCAGGGCACGGAAACCTTCCCCTCGGCCTCACCCCGCGGCACCCCGTTTCTGACATCACGGATAGCCATTTTCGGCTATGCATGCTCAGAATGACAGCTTGGCAGGCGGATGACAGGCGGTGGTGTTTTCCTCTGCGAATGACGAACAATCCGTATTATTCATGCTTAGCGCGCTTTTCGATTTTCGACCCGGCTCGAACCTCCCAACTCACGCGTACTCCACGAGCGCCATGAAAAAGACGTCAAACGGCTCAGTCTTGAACTCGAGGTACGGTCCTTTCTTCTGGCAAGGGATGGGCTTCGAGTCAGGCACGCGCAGCACTTTGCCGGGCGCCCGGCCGGAGGGCAGTTGCACCCGCACGGTGGCGCCGACCGTGACAGGCGGCATCTGCGGCTGCATATTCAGGAGGCTCACGAGCAGCCGGTGGGACTGAGGCTGGTTGAAAAGCGTCATTTCCACGGCCGGATGGGCATCCAGCTCGAACCGATAGGGCGGGGTGAGAACGCGCCGCAGCAGGTGCTGGGTGAGGCGGATGTTCACTGCTTCATCTTTAGACTCCATGGGAGCAGCAATCCATACGCTTCTGCCTTGTCCAAAGGAGTGCACGACCACCGCCGGGTCCGTACCGGGCGTGAGCGCAGGAGGATTACTGTGGATGGCGGCAAAGTGACTGCCGATGGCGCGCCCCACCTCCGGATCCACGAAAGGCGGTGTGACGGTAGCGAGGACTTCGCTCCCTGGCAGGGCTGCGACCTGGATCATGGTTCCAGGAAAGCTGGCGTGGTCTTGCGGCCAAATCGCTTTGCTCAATCCCCCATCCTGGGGCGTAAGATAAGTGATTCTGTTGGAACCTACCATACCCTTGTATTTCACGCCCAGCACATCCTCGAGCAGGAAGCGCGGCTCGTGATTGGGCCGCCTCTCCAGGGAAGATACTCCGCTGGCATAGAGAATTCCTCCCGAAGCCACAAAGGCGCGGAACTGCTCCGCCTGCTCGGCGGTCAGTTCCAGGACATGGGGTAGAATCACGGCGCGATAATTCTTGAGCTGGTCGAGGTTGATATTGGTCACCACGCCGTAGGGGAGGTGGCCCTGACGCAGCACACGCGCCGCGCCAATCACGGCGTCCCGGTGCGGGCAATTGTCCGCGGCCTGCAATCTGGTAATGTGAATGCCATTCTCGTCCGGGTTGTACAACGAATTCTTGTCGAAATAGATGGCGACATCGGTCAACAATTCACCTCCCAGGTACGGCTCATAGGCAGCTCGTTGTTCGTTGAGAGGCCTGAGCGCATCGTAGACCTGGGGATTCTGCGTGCCGTCGGCGTTAATGTAATCGACGAGCAGCAAGCCGGCCGAGTGGAGCGTCGCCACAAAGGATTCCGTCCGCAGTTCATCCACCGGCTTCATCGTCACGTGATCGGTGGGATGGCGGGTCCGCGAAGTGTGGAACTCAAACGGACGGGTGCGCGTGAGTCCATAGTAGGCCTTGCAGACCAGCGACTGCTGGGCTGGCCCGCCGTAGAAATCGCCTCCCACATAATCGCAGGCCTGCGTCAATTCGAGTGGAACACCAATAGTCCAGTTGTGAAAGATGGTCGAATACTGGTGGTTCACAGTTATGGGGCGGATCTTCTTCACCGCGCCCGTTACGGCCTCGGCAAACTCCAGGAGCCAGGCCGGACGGGATTTTTGAAAAGCCCGCCAGGTGGGATCATTCCAATCGACGATGCGCGGCAGTTCGGCATTCTGCTCGCGCCAGAATCGCTCCGCGCAGTGTGGACAATAGCAGACGTCGGGCCAGAAGGTCATGTCGAAGAACATGCCGTCGAGGTCGTAATTGCTGACAATCTCCCGCACGCAGGCAAGAACGTAATCACGATAGGGCGAGTTCGGACAGACGACCCCGTAACGGCTCGCCAGGCGTGGATTGTTGCCATCGGCCGAGAGAATCCGCCAGTCGGGATGGTGCTCAAAATTCCAGTTGTCGAAGACCACGCTAAAGTAGGCCAGGGGATGAACCCCGCGCCGGCGGCATTCCTCCACCACTTCACCGAAGAAATCCCGGCCCTTCATATTGGCGTGCATGTGCCCAACCTGGGTGCGCCAGAGACAGAGTCCAACGTGGGAGTTCGTGTATTGCACCATGGACTGAAACCCGGCTCGGGCGATGTTGCCGACATAAGCGGCGGCATCGAAGCCCCCCAGAAGTTGTGGGTCCCAGTCCGGAACGTGCACGTCGATCGAAAATCGCCGATAGGTCTGAGAGGGCCACTTGGAAAGCTCAGCAGGAGAAGGAACAGGGGAGGCGGCAGCGGGGTTCGCCAAACTTAACGACCCGACCTCCATGCCCCCCAGGGCAAGCATTTTGTTAAAAGTTCGTCTGTCCATAGGTCTCCTCGTCGTTCTCTAGAATGGTCAAGAGCCCAAGACGTATTGCTTCCTACCGCGAGTTCCGATCCTCACCCAGGAGTTTCGTGGTTTGGAATCGGCATTGCCAAGGCGGCCGGCAACCTCTTCCTCATATCAGCCGGGTAGGGTCTGGCTGTCGAAAACGGGCGCGGACCAAATCGCAAAGCGAAAACTTACTCCGCTAGGAGGGAAAAGGAAAGTGGATTCAGAATTATTCATACTTAGCGCGCCCAAGCATAGCGAGGCCCACAACGTAGGTGAGGCACACGGCAGGAATCAGCATGGCCGTCCGCATTCCGATGTGATCTCCTACCCATCCTTCCAAGGGCGACACGACGGCACCGGCAAGGTAGGATGTACACAAGAGCCCGGAAATGGTGCCGTGAAACTCGGCGAAGCTGTTGATGGTGCCACTGAAGAGGAGAGGGTAGAGGATGGAAGTAAAGAAACCGCAGGCTGCAAAGCCGACGGCGGTTA
>JBEKAD010000567.1:0-4140 GCA_050018435.1 Terriglobia bacterium | reverse complement strand
GGCGAAACCCGGCAGATTGATCTCGTTAAGATCTACCCGGCCAATGAAAAAGGCTATCCCGGCCGCGATGAGTTTTACGCGGGGGAGGGTTTTCCGGTGCGCTTCAAGATTGAAAGCTCCGACGACCCTGACTTCCATAACCCCGCGCTCATCGTAGACCACACCGATGCGGACTATCCCAACCCGAAGGGCAAGATTGAAAAATATGCAGCGCAAGGCGTCACAGGCCGTTACGTACGCTTGACGGTTACGCGTCTGATGAAGGTCGCAGGGACTGTGAGCGGCGGCTACTACCTGGCTTTGGGGAAGATGGACGTGTACTCCGGAGGAAAAGAAATCGCCGCGTTATGCCCCGTCACGGTGGACTCAACTTACGGAAATGACAACGACGTTGCCCAGGTAACGCGGCCCGCGCGCCCAGGCGGAGAAACCACCTTCATGGACCATCCCGAGAACGTCACCGCGGCGAGCACCTGGAAGCCTCCGGTCCACAAGGCCCGCGTGCCGCTCAGCGGCGTGACGCTGGAGGGCGGCGTTTTCCAGACGGCCATGGAAGATAATATTCTTTATCTCTTGAACTCCTATTCGGTTGATGACCTCCTGCGCCAGTTCCGCGAGCGAGTGGGCACGGCCAAGCCTCCTGTGAGGCCCGCCGGGGGGGCATGGGGGGTACAGTTTTGGGAGGAAGACCTTGCCGGCTCGAACGCCGGCCGCTTCCTCATGGCGGCGGGGAACACTCTGCGCTGGATCAATCACCCAGAGCTCCGCCAACGTCTCGATGCCGTCGTGGATGGCATTGCGCAATGCCGCCAGCCGAACGGTTACATCATGGCCTACCCCGAGAACACCATTTTCTTTTCGGAACGAGGCGCTTACACCCGCGCCTGGCTGGTACATGGCCTGATCGAGGCCGGCTACGCAGGAAACCCGAAGGCTTTCGAGTTACTGCGGGGCTACTCTGACTGGTTTAACCAGTGTTCTTACTTGCCGCATTTGCTGCGCTTCGCCATCCAAGGCGGCCAGGGCATGATCGCCAACACGCGCATGTACTTCACGCCCGTGGGCAAGCCCGCCGACATTCAGGTGATTCAGCGATATTTCCAGGAAAACTTTTGGATGGAGCAATTGGCCGCGCGCGAAGACCGGGCCATCTGGCAGTATCCTTATGACCGTCCCCACTGCTATTTGCTCACCAACCTGGAAGCCTACCTCGACCTCTATCGCGCCACGGGAGATCCTCGCTACCTCCACGCAGTGGAAGGCGGCTGGGAGCTTTATCACGACAAGTGGGAGAACCCCGGCGGTTCCATCTCCATCATCGAGTTCGTCGTGTCTCCACCCAAGTCCTATATGCTGCACGCCGAGCTGGAAGAGCTCTGCGGAAACTCCTTTTGGGCCTTTCTGAGCCAGCGTTTCCATCTGCTGGATCCCGAGAACGAGAAGTACGTCACGGAAATTGAGAAGTCCATCTACAACGTGGCACTGGCCAATCAGGGGGGCTCGCAAGGTTTTCGTTACCACGCCTTGCTGGTGCACCGCAAGGAGAAACCCACGCACATGAACACCTGCTGCGAAGGGCAAGGGACGCGGCTGATCGGCTCGCTGCCGGAATATATTTACTCGCTCGCGTCCGACGGCTTGTACGTCAACCTCTATGAACCTTCCACGATCCATTGGACGGAGGGGGGCGCATCCCTGCGGCTGAAGATGGTCACCCGATTCCCCTTCGACTCCGAGGTCAGCTTGCAGTTCTCTGCGGCCCGGCCGACCCCGGCGAAAATCCGTGTTCGTGTGCCCTCCTGGGCCAGCCGCGAAATGGCCGTGTACGTCAATGGGAAGCCGGCGGCCACGGGCAAGCCCGGCAGCTATGTGGTGCTTGACCGCGCTTGGGCGGAGGGTGATATTGCCAGCTTCACGCTGCCCGCGGCGCTCGGCGCGGTGCGATATGCGGGAGTGGATCAAATCCCTGATCATGAGCGCTACGCGGTGAGCTTCGGCCCCATCCTGCTGGCCGCCGTCGGCGCGCCCGAAATCAGGTTGCGCCTCAAGAATGTTAAACAGCCGGAAGACCTGCTGAAGCATTTGAAACCACAACCCGGCCAGCCGCTCCACTTTCTGGTCGAGCAAAACCCGGGCGTCGAGTTCATGCCCTATTGGCAGGTGGACAAGCAACCATTCAATTGCTTTCCAGCCGTTGCTTTGCACGCCTGATGACGGGAGCGAAATTGTTTTTGCGGAAACCCGTCTACATTTTGATCGTGGGGATGTTCATGTCATTGCCAACGGGTGGCGAGGAAATCCCTTCCTCACAGCCGCGCCGCGGGATTACCCAAGGCGCGGACTTGGTCCTGTTGCACGGAAAGATTTGGACGGGCGAACCCGTGCGGGCCAAAAGCTCCGCCGCGAAGTTCGCCGAGGCATTGGCGATCGCGAATGGCCGCATCCTGGCGGTGGGAAGCAACGCGGAGATTCAGGCCTACGCCGGCCGGAACAGCAAGATCGTTAACCTAAAGGGCCGCCTTGCTGTGCCGGGGCTGATTGACAGCCACGCGCACTTCATTGACGGCGGCTTCCAGCTTCTTTCCATTGACCTGAAAGATGCACGCAGCGAGGAAGAATTCGTGCATCGCATCGGTGAGAAGGCAAGGACGCTGGCGCCCGGCCGCTGGCTGCTGGGCGGCGATTGGGACGAGCAGGCGTGGGCCTCAGCCAAGCTGCCGTCGCGCGGGATGATCGATGCCGTGACCGAAAACCATCCCGCCTTTCTCAGCCGCTACGACGGGCACGCGGCGCTGGCGAATTTCCTGGCCATGAAGCTGGCAGGAGTTACGCGCGCCACGCCGGACCCGGTGGGCGGCATCATCGTACGCGACGCAACCATGGGCGAGCCCACCGGAATCTTCAAGGATGCCGCACAGGACTTGATCGCCAAGGTTATTCCCCCGCCCTCGGAAGCCGAGATGACGGAAGCTTTGCGCGTAGCGCTCGCGGAAGCCGCGCGGGTAGGTCTGACCTCCGTCCACTCCATCACCGTCGATGCGGATTCCTGGAACGGCAGTTTTACCGGCGAGATCCAGCTCTTGCGCCGCGCCGAGCTGGAAGGCTGGCTCACCTGCCGCATGTATGAAATCATTCCCATCGCGCGGTGGGAAAAGCTGGGCGACGCGGGCCTGGCGCACAACATGGGCGACGATTTCATCAAGCTGGGCGGTGTAAAGGCCTTCGCGGATGGCTCACTGGGCTCGGCGACCGCCTGGATGTATGAGCCTTTCGCCGACGACCCGGCAAATCGCGGCATCCCCCTTCCGCTGATGAACCCACCCGCGAAGATGGAAGCCCTGGCGAGCGGCGCCGATCAGGCGCAGATTCAACTTTGCATTCACGCCATCGGCGATCGCGCCATCGCGGAAATTCTCGACATGTACGAGCGCCTGGGTGGCTCGAACGCGGCCGCGCATCGCTTTCGCATCGAGCACGCTCAACACATGCGCCCGCAGGACTTTGCGCGCTTCGCGAAGCTGGGCATCATCGCCAGCATGCAGCCGTATCACGCCATCGACGACGGTCGCTGGGCCGAAAAGCGCCTGGGCCACGAGCGCGCACGGTGGAGCTACGCGTGGCGCTCCATGCTCGCGGCCGGTGTCCCCCTGGCCTTTGGTTCGGACTGGCCGGTGGCGCCGCTGAGTCCCATCCTGGGGATTTACGCGGCGGTCACGCGCGCCACGCTGGACGGCAAACACCCGGACGGATGGTTCCCCCAGCAGCGACTCACCGTGGAAGAAGCTCTACTCGCCTACACCCAGGGTTCTGCCTACGCAGCCTTTCAAGAAGATGAGAAAGGGAGCATCGCGCCGGGGAAACTCGGCGACATCGTGGTGCTCTCCGACGACCTCTTCACCATCCCACCCGCCAGAATCAAAGATGCACACGTGGTCATGACCATCGTGGGCGGCAAGATCGTTTACCAGGTCGCGTAGCACGGACCTGATCGCTAGCCCGGAATTCTCACCACGGATCTGGAAGGGCGGGGCTTCAGCCCCGCCGCTGGACTTTGGCCTTTTGCGGTTCAGTTGATGGCATAGAGCAGCGCAGAAGGCAGGTCGGGGAGGAATTTCTCCGGCTTCGTGGTGGGTGTGGGGC
>JBEKAD010000566.1:0-4141 GCA_050018435.1 Terriglobia bacterium | reverse complement strand
CGCCCTCAACCTCCGCTGTTCCAGGGCGGAAAAATCGCGCTTTCCCGAAGATTTCGTTTTCATGCACGCAGCGTAACACAGGATATGGCATTTGTCACTCTATTTTGCAGAAATCAGTAGTACGTCGAAGGTGGGGCAACCGTCGCGGGGGGGATGTAAAAGTCTCACCTCTTGGTCTCAGCACAGGCGGCGCGCAGGGCGGGGGCGTTTTCGCTTACGGCTTGCCAGGCGCGGGAACGCGAAATGGTCCACGAGCGCCAGTCGGGGTTTTCAGGAGGGGACCAGCGCTCGAGTAAATGTTTCGCCAGCGTGCGGCGGTCCGCCGGATTCAGGGTCGGAAGGCCAGCAACAATCTCCGGCGCCGCGTCGGCGCTCAGACGGGCAACATAGGCGGCGTCGAAGACGTGCCCGGCCCGCGAGCGCGCCATGTTGGTGCGGGCAATCAGGGCGTCGGGGTCGAGCGCGTGGAGCGCCGCCACCAGCAGGAAGCCCGCCACCATGGCTCCAAACGCAAACCGTTCGCGATGCCCGCGCAGGACGGTGAGCCCAAACCAAACGAACACCACGGCGAGCCAGCCCATGAAGGCCGTCGGGTAGAGGCGCGGCACGCTCAGGCCATATTCCGCCTGGTACAATCTCATGCGCTGAAAGGCCGAGGCCATGATGACGAAAAGAAGCGCGACCTGCATTCCCGCCAGCCACTGAAACAGGCGCTGCCCTGGGGCGTCCTCGGGCCGCAACAGCCAATGGATAAAAAGCAGAAAGGGCAGCACCAGGGCGGCCACCGTGACGAGTTCAAAGAAGCCGCGCCGGGCGTACTCCGCGTAAGTCAGCCCCGTGGTAGCTTGCACCAGCGCCGAACCGCCGAAGAAATACCGGACCTGCACGGCCACGAAAGCCAGGAAAAGCAGATCGAGCAAGCCCATCATCACTCCCGTTTCGATGGCGCCCAGGGAAATCGGCAGCAGGCGTTTCTCCGTGCCCAGGTTCAGGTCCTTGCCAAACAGCAAGCCGCGCAGGTACCCCCCGACGCACACGGTAATGAACGCCATCACCACAAGGTGAGTAAAGTCAAAATGGAAGACGCGGTGGACGAGGTTTTGGAAGACGGCGTCCGCTGCCATGAGGAGCGAGCCGAAAATCAGCAGGGGCAGAAGGGAAAACGCCGCGCCGCGCAGTACCGCCGCGCCGCTTCGCGACCCACCGCCGAGCGACTTCTTCCATTCGGGATTCCCAAAGAGGAGGGGGAACATTCCAAACGCCGTATGGACTCCCGCGATGAGGCTGCCGAGAACATATTCCACCAAGCTGGAAACCCGCAGGTGGCCGCCTTGGGCTCGCAACATGGCGAGAGAAAGGGCCGTCAGCAACGCCAGCAGGTTGAGCGCCTTCAGAGCCGGCGATTCGTGCCAGAGGAAGGCCAGGGGGGAGAGCGCGATGGGCAGCAGAAGCCACCCTCCGCCTCCCGCAAAAGCCTGGCGCCGCCCGCGCCCCAGGAAAAAGATAGCCGCCGCGAGGAGGCTACCCAAAAGCGCGAAGTTCAACCCCCACGGAAAACACCTGAGGAGCGCGTCGCCCAAAATTCCCAATGTAAACGCGGCTGCCAGGATCGATAATTCCAACTTCGCTGTGGCATTCACGGGTGGAACTCCTTTGCCTCGGGACTTCGGGGGGGCCGTGGGCGGCACCCCCTACGCGTTTATTCAAGCCGGTTTGGGTCCGCCCCCGCAGGGGGCAACCGTGAGTAGCCGCAGGTTTTAACCTGCGGATAGCTGAGCCCACCGACCTGCCAACCCCAACGGGGTTGACCCTACGAGGGTTCGGCCCCTCCAGGGCCGGAACTATCTGACGGCTTCCCTTTCCGTAGGTTTCACCTACGGCTACTCACGTTTTCCCGCTTCGCGGGATTCGGATGCTTCGACTCGACAACGTACGCAAGGGAACGCTTATGGGGCGGCCCCCCGGCATTTAAACCATGGCGGGCAGGCGCCCGAAGCGGCGGTGGCGCGTACCGAACTCCCGCACGGCGGCGTCGAGGTCGGCGGGGCCGAAGTCAGGCCACAGGCACGGAGTGAAGTACAACTCGGCGTAGGCAATCTCCCAGAGCGGGCAATTGCTCAGGCGCTGCTCGCCGCCGGTGCGGATCAGCAGGTCGATGTCAGGCGCGGGCTCGCCGGTGGGTTCCCTTTCCGCCAACAGGCGGGCAAAACTCTCGGCGGGGTCGTCGCTCGTTGGTTGGAATCGGCGCGCGGCGTGGAGGATCGCCTCCCGGCCGGAATAATCGATGGCGAAGCGCACGTGCAATTGCCCTCCCGCCGCGCTTGCCGCCTCAACCTTCTCGATCGCATCGCGCAGGGAAACCGGCAGGCGGTCGCGCCGCCCTATCACCGTCAGCCGGACGCCGTGAGCGACGAGAGCCGGGGCATCCGCGCTGAAAAAACCTTCAAAAGTGCGCATCAATTCCGCGACTTCGCTTTCCGGCCGGCCCCAGTTGTCGGTGGAGAAGGTGAAGAGGGTCAGCACGCCGATGCCCCGCTCGAGGGCAGCCGCCACCGCACGTCGAACTGCGGCGCGGCCGGCGCGGTGGCCTTCCACGCGCGGCAGTCCGCGAGCCTCCGCCCAGCGCCCGCTGCCGTCCATGATGATCGCCACGTGCAGGCGAGATTGCTGGGGATTCAACAGGTGGTCACCATTGCCGTTCGTCATGCGGTGTCTCCGTGGAAAAAGCTGCCGCTGGGCCCGGTTCCGGCGCGAGGGCGGCACGCTGGAATTTGATGTAGAGGCGGCTTTACGCCGCCATTTGGTCCGTCAGTTGACGGATAAACTCGCCGCTACAGCATCAAATTGGCCCACCCGCGACGCGTTTGCGCAATGTACTTTGCAACACAAAGTACCAGGACAAAATTTTTTTGCCGCGCCAACTATCGCACGCGCATGGAATGAATCAACGCTTCCATCTGATCGAGGTAACGTTCCAGCGCGTGCCGCCCGGCGGGGCTCAGGCGGTACACCGTTTTGGGCAACCGGCCTTCAAAGTACTTCTCGCACGCGATGTATTTCGCTTCCTCGAGTTTGCGCGCGTGGACGCTCAGGTTGCCGTCCGTGGTGGCGAGCAATTTCTTCAGATCGTGGAAGCTGAGGGATTCATTCGCCGCCAAGGCGCTGACGATTCCCAGGCGCATGCGCTCGTGAATCAGGCGGTCGAGTTCCGCCGCCGCGGTCGCCCGCCCGCGCTCCCCTCGGGCAACGCGGTCCGTTCTGCGTGTTTCCAGCGGGTAACGCCCGCTGAAGGGATTGGATCTAGCCACCGTACCTCCTTGCAATGATCGTTCCGAATAGAATGTGGAGTCCCCCAAACCCCGCGGCCATCACCGCGTTGCCCCAAGCGGCCGGGCAAAACAATGCCGCAACCCCCGCCAGCATGAAGCACAGCCCCATCACGGGGACCACGCGCACGGAAAAAGTTCCCGCCGATATCACCCCCACACCATAAAGAAGCAGCCAAACGCTGGGCAGCAGCCGGGTCAATCCCGCTCCATAGAGAGCGAAAGAGAGGATGGCGCCGGTGAGCAAGGGAGGAAACAAGCTGAGTACGAACTTGCGGCCGGGCCGCGTGAGCACTGGCGTGCCCGCGCGCCGCGCTTTCCAGCCGATGGCTAACGCCCCGAGAGTGAACGCGCACATTGCCGCGGCCAGCCAAGTGATCACCCACGCCTTGGCGTTCGCAGGCCGAGGGCCGAGTACCGCCGCCGCAAGCGCCGTCACGCCCATCGCCACGCCACCCCATCCCGGAACGGCTGTGAAGGAGGCGGCGTTCTCCATGGTCTCGCGGATGAAGCGCAGGTCCTCCATGGCGTGCGCATTAAGCGGAGCGGGTCGAAGGCGACGAGAACGGACGGGGCCGGCACAAGGCATAAGCGTGTGTATACCAAAAACCCAAAGTGTTGTCAAGTACTTTGTGAAACAAAGTAACTGTCAAAGAGGACCACCCAGCGCCGCTGGTTCTTGGGGACATTTCTAATGGGGTTTGACACGGTGGTCCTGGGCGGCTTGACCCTGGGCTTTGATGCACTTATCATCATGATCTGGATTCTTCCCGCCGATAAGATTTTACGGATTCCTGGAGGAAGAGTTGGATATA
>JBEKAD010000565.1:0-4141 GCA_050018435.1 Terriglobia bacterium | reverse complement strand
AGCTCGCCACCTTTGTCTCCGGTTGGGCTGGCATTGCAACCTACAAGCCCGTCTCCAGTGATCCCGGTGAGGAAGGGTACGTTCTCGATGAGATCGGCATGTTGGGAATTCCCGAGGCCCCGGCCGCGCATTTTCCCGATGGTGCCCGCGCCGCCATCCTCACGACGCAGGCGCTGGGAGATGCGGACCTTGTACCCAAACTTGTCCGCCTGCTTGCCGCCGGCGGAACCGCCTTCATCAGCCAACCGCTCGCGCACCGGCTCAATGGTGACCCGCGACTGCCCACGCCGGCGCCGCTCGACCTCGAAAAGGATCAATATTTGAAAACCATGGAGGTGGGAGGCGGGAAGCTTGTGGTGTTCTCTGACGCTTTGCCGCACTTGACGCATGTGGATGGGCAAAACCGCGTGGAGCAACTCACGCCCGAGCTCCGCGATGCACTGGAAGAGTTGCGGCGCAAAGTTTCGGATTTCACGGTCACCTCGCTGGACGCGCCCCCACGGGTTGCCGTCTATCCGCTGAGCGGACGAGTTGCCGTGGTGAACTACACGGAGCTGCCGGTTGATTGCCGGTTGGCCGGGCTCGCCGGCATGGCGCACAGATTAACGCAGCTTTACGCCCTCGACGGCGCCACGCTTGCGCCCGATGGCGCGACGCTCCGGCTGCCGCCCCACGCGGCGCTGGTGGTGGAGTAGGGATTTCGGGACGCGGGACACGTGATACGGGACACGGGCTTCGCGACTCAGGGTTCGAGGCGCAGGAGAAGGGTAGCCAGCCCCTACAAGAATCCTCAATCCGCACGCGTTTGACTTTTGCGTGACACAGAGGGAAGCTTTAGCAGAGTCGGCGGCTGCGGACCGCCGTGTATCCCGGCCTGCCGGCTTCAAATCACAAACCAGGGGGCTCTGATGGCCAAGCGCAGCCCGGTCATATTCTCTGCCGCTATTGTCCTCGCGTTGTTTTGCGTGTTTGTCCCGTTGGTGTCGATGGCCAGCCAGGCCGAGCCGAAGTCACAAGCGTCGGGGCCTGCCGAAGAAGCCATCACCGTCTGGAAAGTGGGCTCACCGTATGCAGGGAACACGCCTGATACAACTATCCCGCCCAATCTCGAGCAGCAAGCGGAAGGAATGGGCATCAAAATCACCGTGCGAGCCCTTCCGGCCGACGGTTTCGCCCAAACATTTTTTGATGCATTCAAGAGCGGCCAGGCGCCGGACGTCCTGTGCAACGGAATCATTGATGCCGTTACGACTCCCCGCGGTACTTTTGATGGAATCGGCAGCGACGATAAGATCCGTCAGGCGCTGGTGAAGGTTACAGGGTCTTTGCTTGGCCAGGACAGCCGGGGACGCGACTTTGGGTGGGTGTATTTGGTCACGGGGTCGAGCCACTCCCAAGCCGCGCGGAGGCTGGTGTTGCGCGCACCCGAATGCAATCCGAGTTGGCAATCAACGCCTTTGCCGGAGGATCTGGAAAAGTCCGCAGCCGTCATTGCCCGCGCCTATTTGCAAGGCGATCGGCCAACGCTTATAAGGTCCGAGGATGACGACCGGCTCCGCACCGACGTGGAGGATGCCAACTTCCGTCAGATTTCTGCCCTGAAGGTGTGCGGATACTGGGGAGACGAGCAGTTGGCCTTCGCGCCGGTGATGGCCAGTTACGAGTCGAGCAAATCCGTGGGCCATGTTACCCTGCTCCTGACCCTGCGGAAACATCATCATCGCTGGATGTTGCTCACGGCCGGAACTGACCCCATCACGATCACGAAATTTATCGACAACCTTCCCGCGCTCGCTCATTGCCTCCAAACCGCACGGGGTTCGCGAGGGAAAATCCTGCCGCCCAAACTGCTGGCCCCGGAAGACGGACAGTATCCAAAGCCTCCGAGTGGCCAGCGGTTTGGCGATTTCATCTGGCAGCCGAGTGCCTCACCCGAGGTGGTGGCGCAGGTCATCGAGTTCGCCTATAACGGCGATGCACGTCTCTTTCTGAGATTTTTCTCCGGAAAGAGTCCTGAGGAAGACCGAATGTCATCCGGGCAACTTTGGCACACTGGCAGTGGGTGGAAGTGGCGTGTTTGGTCCATCTCGGGCAACGGCGAAATCGTTTTTTCCGATACCCGATCCTTCACCAACTAAACTCCATCGAGAATCATGGGCTGGAGCACTATTGAAGTGGGACACGGGATGTTGATTCTCGACATTGGCTGCGGAAAGAAGAAACAGGTGGCCGGCGCAATTGGACTGGACCGCCAGCCGGGCTCGGATGCCGATGTCCTTTGTGAGCTGGCGCATTTTCCTTGGCCTCTCCGCGATTCCTGTGCCGACCAAGTTTATCTCTCCCATTTCATTGAGCACCAACCCGACGTCCTCCGCGCCATGGCGGAGGTACACCGCATCGCCAAACCCGGCGCGGAAGTCGTCATCGTGACGCCGCATTACAGCTCGATGGACTCATACACCGACCCCACACATCTCGTACATCTGGGATTTCACAGTTTCGATTACCTCGTGAAGGAGAGTTTTGAGAATTTCACTTACGGCGCGGGGGGTTTCCGGATTCTCGATCGGCGCCTGACCTTCGGCCATAATCTCTTGTTGGATAATTTGGGACGAATCATTGCCGGAATTTCAATCGATTTCTACGAAAAACGCTTTGCCTGGATCTTTCCGGCGCGGAATATACTTTGCCGGCTTGCGGTGGTCAAATAGCTAGTCCGGATTTCTCACCACGCATCTCGGAGGGCGGGGCTGAGCAGGTTGCGGAAAAAGTCGTAGGCGCTGTCATTCTGAGCCCGCATTTTGGGCGAAGAACCCCCGTAGTTTACTCTGTTTGCCAACCCGCCGCGAACTGCCGGGGTCCTTCGCTTCGCTCAGGATGACAGCGAGGGGCATTGGTTCTCCTTGTCGAGTTTCTGCCCATGATGGGCAGCCGAAGCGCTGTCAATGCTCAGGATGACAGCGAAGGGCTCAGAATGACAGTAGTGAAACATTTTTCCGCAACCTGACAAGGCGTGAAATCCAAACGCCAAGGGGCTTTGCCAAACCGCGGCGGGCATTTATAATCGCGGGCTCGATAAGTAGGGGCACGCCATGGCGTGCCTGTACTCATAATATTGGGAGGCATTCATGATCAAAATGACGCGGCGGGATTTTCTGGAGGTCACCGGAGCCGGTTTGGGCGGCTTGGCGCTGAAAGATGGTTCCATGCTTTCGGCGCAGCCAGGTGAACTTTCTGGCGAGTTGGCAGCGCTTTACCAAAAGTTCCTCGATCCGGACAGGAAATACAGCATCCGGCCATTTTGGTTTTGGAACGGCGCCCTGACGGGCGAGGAGTTGGGACGCCAGATTCGCCAAATGGTTGAGCACGGCGTGTACGGCGCCTATGCCCACAATCGCGACGGCCTCCAGACTCGTTATTTGTCGGAAGAGTGGTGGCAGGCGCTGGGCGAAGCGTTGCAGGCCGCTAAGGAGGCCGGATTTTCTCTCTGCCTGGTCGACGAGTTTGAGTGGCCCAGCGGGGAGGTGCGCGATTATTGGATGCCGGGCATCAACAAAAGCCACGTGATTGAAGCCAATCCCGAGTTCCATTCGCGGCGCATGAGGTCAACGGAGAGTATTGCTCAGGGGCCGAGCCGGTGGAGTTCGCCCGTGACGGAGAAAACCGTCGTCGTGGTGGCCGGGAAGCGCCTGGGGCCGGACCACTTGGACGGCAACACCCTGCAAACGGTGAGTTGGGAGAAGGGTGCAAAAGAAGTCTCCTGGGATGTACCCGAGGGAGAATGGCTCATCACGGTCTACGACCTGGTACCGGCGGTGCCTCAAGGAGGCAGGGTGGACCTGATGAGCCGGGAGGCGATTGCTACCTTTATTAAGATCTATTACGAGGAGTTCTACAAACGTTATAGCCAGTATTTTGGCAACGCCATGCCCGCCACCTTCGCCGATCACGAGGGTTCTTACGGAGACAAGCTACCCTGGACGCCACACCTTTTTGAAACCTTCCGGCGCAAGGCGGGTTATGAGCTCCTTCCCCACCTTCCCGGCCTCACTTACGACATTGGTCCCATGACGGAGAAGCTCCGCTGCGACCTGCTGGACACGGTCAGCGAATTGTATTCCGACAGCTTTTGGAAGCAGGT